>CAYSPN010000747.1:0-4939 GCA_964432895.1 uncultured Candidatus Kuenenia sp. | reverse complement strand
CCAGGATCGCGACCTCGAGGTGTTGAGCTTCACCTGCACGGTGGATCTCAGCACCTCGAGGTCGCGATCGCGCCGGAGATGATCGAGATCGCCTGCCGGGTGAAGCCCGAACAGGAGACGCTCGTACCGGAGAAGCGCGAGGAGGTGACCACGGAGGGGGGCCTCGACGTCGTCACGCATCAGGCCGCGACGGCGGAGGCTGTGCGCCGGCTGCATGAGGCCGGGATCATCGTCTCGCTGTTTCTCGACCCCTGCCCACGGCAGATCGATGCCGCTGTCGATCTCGGCGTGGCAGCGGTCGAGCTGCACACCGGCTGCTACGCCAACGCCACGACAGACGCCGAGCGGCACGCCCAGGTCGTGGAGCTGTCGCGTGCCGGGGCGATGATCCGGCAGGCGAAGCTCCATCTCAACGCCGGCCACGGCCTCACCTACCGCAACGTGGTGCCGGTGGCCCGCCTCGAGGGGATGGGCGAGCTCAACATCGGCCATTCGATCGTGTCGCGAGCCGTGCTCGTCGGCTTCTCCCAGGCCGTCCGCGAGATGAAGTCGCTCATCGGCTGAAGCCGTTACGGGATGGCCGTAACGCCGAGAACGGTTTCGGCTGGCGACGGCCGGCTTGAGAACCGACCGGCACCGGTTCGAGGCTATACTCTGGGCCTCTCCGCCATGCCGGAGGCATTCGCCGCCCCCTATGAGCCCAGGCATGCACACCGCCGCCCTCGACCCGCGCGACCTCCGGCGTCACATTCTGTTCATGGCCCATCACGGCCGATCGGCCCATGTTGGTTGCGCCCTGTCGCTCGTCGAGATCTGTGCAGCGCTGTTCGGGGGGGTGATGCGGTATGACCGGTCCGACCCCATGGCACCGGAGCGAGATCTCCTCGTGCTCTCAAAGGGGCACGGCGTGATGGCGATCTACGCCTGCTTTCGGGAACTCGGGTGGCTGGCGGATGAGGATCTCCGCAACTACCTCGCCAATGGCACCCGCCTGCGTGGCGTGAGCGAGGCGAACATCCCAGGGTGTGAAGTCACGGGCGGATCGCTTGGTCATGGCCTGCCCGTGGCCGTGGGCATGGCCTATGGCCTGCTGCGTCGCCAGAGCCAACGCCGGGTCTGGTGCATCGTGGGCGACGGGGAGATGAATGAGGGAACGATCTGGGAGGCGATGCTGTTTGCCGCTCACCATCGGCTGGTCAATCTCACGGTGATTGTCGATGCCAACGGGTTGCAGGCGATGGGGCCCACGGAAGACGTGCTCCGCCTCGAGCCGCTGGCGGCGAAATGTGCTGCTTTCGGTTTTGACACCATGGAGTGCGACGGCCACGACATGCCTGCGCTGTCGTCCGCGCTCCACTACTCGGAGGACGAGCGGACGCTGCCGCGAGCCGTGATCGCCAGAACGGTCAAGGGACACGGGGTGTCGTTTATGGCCGCCGACAACCGTTGGCACTACATGCGACTGGACGACCGCACGCTCGCCGCGGCGCTCGGAGAGATTCGCTGATGCGTCACGCCCTCCCATCGCTCCTTCTGGAGGCGGCCGGCCACGATGAGCGGTTCCTCGTTCTGTGCGGTGACCACGGCTACGAACTGTTCGATGCCCTGCGGTCCCGCCATCCGGAGCGGTTCGTCAACGTCGGCGTGGCGGAACAGAGCATGGTGGGCATCGCGGCAGGGCTCTGCCGCATCGGCTTTCGCCCGTGCATCTACGGGCTGGCAGCGTTTGTGCCGATGCGGGTGCTCGAACAGGTGAAGATCGATCTCTGCTCCAGCAGCCTTCCTGTGGTCATGCTGGGAGACGGGGCGGGGCTCACGTATTCGGTGCTCGGTGCATCCCACCAGTGTGGCGAGGATCTCGCCTGCCTGAGACCGCTTCCCAACATCGCGATCTATTCCCCCTGCGATGCGCATGAGTTGCGGGCCTGCTGGATCGAGGCACGCGGGGGCAGCTGCCCGTCCTACCTGCGGATCGGGAAGGACCACCCCGATGACATCCACGCGGGCCCCGTGTCGGGGACTTCGCCGATGGTTGTCAGCGAGGCACGG
The DNA here is from genome assembly GCA_964432895.1 of uncultured Candidatus Kuenenia sp. Lineage (GTDB taxonomy): Bacteria > Planctomycetota > Planctomycetia > Pirellulales > UBA1268 > CAMCQY01. Next base: position 2,890 of record CAYSPN010000747.1, on the reverse strand, counting down.
CATGCGTCATCACGGGCGGTGATCGTCGCCACCGGCGCGATGGTGCGTGTCGGCCTGCGATTCGCCCGCGAGCACGGAATCCGCTGTATATCCGTGCCGCGGCTCAAGCCGGCACCGACCGCTCTGATTCCCTTGCTTGCCGACGCAGAGCGTGTGGCGGTGCTCGAGGAACACGTCAGCGCGGGAGGGTTGTGGAGCCTCGTGCTGGAGATGGTCCAGTCCGCGGGTATGCTGCGTCCTCGGAACATCGAGCCGATCGGCCTCCGCGACGCCTTCACGCAGACGGCCGGCGACCACCAGCATGCGTTGAGCGAGCACGGCCTCGACGACGGTCAGGTTGCCGAGCGTCTCACGCACTGGCTGAACGCACCGCTGCCCACGGATGCCCGGGAATGAGTCGGCAGATGTCTCGCCAAGCCAGAGACCGTTCCATGGCCAACGCACTTTTTCTCACGATCGCCATCCCGACCTACAACCGGGCCGCTGCGCTGGAACAGACGCTGGGTATCGTCGTTCCCCAGCTCGACAGCGACTCCCGATTGGTCGTCATCGACAACGCCTCCAGCGACGATACCGCCGCGGTCTGCGATCGCTTCCTTCGCACCAAGGCCCAGATCGAGATCATCCGCAATCGGGTCAACATCGGCGTCAATGCAAACATCATGCGCTGCTGCGAGCAAGCGGGCGACGGTCACCTCTGGATTCTTCCCGACGACGACGTGCCCCATGCCGATGCCGTACGCACGATCCGAGAAGTGATTGGCCGGTATCCTCAGGCTGGATACGTGAACTTCCACACCACGCTCCTCGAGCATTACCGGGTGACCCGGAGCCGGGAGTTCGTCGTTTCTGACGCGAGCACACTGGCAGCTGAACTCGACTGTTTCGGCAATCTGCTCTTCCTTGCGTCGGGAGTCTATTCGGGTGACTTTCTCGCGGCCCACATGCTCGAAGGATACGCCGGCATTCATACGTCCGGGCCCTCGATCGCCATGCTTCTTGGGGCGATTACGCGGAGGGAGACGAGCATGGTGTTCACCCCGGCATCGATCTGTGCCTGGGGAGCCCCACCGACATGGGACCCGGTCGCCGTCACGCGAGAAGTCTACGGCCTCATTGGACTCCTCCCGCCCGGCCGGCCACGCCGCTTGTTCGCCAAAAAGCTGTTCGACAGCTTCCCCCCAAGGCTCCGACGCCGAACCGATTTTCGGGCGATCATCGACGACCTCGCAACCGGCTCTGAAGCGATCGATGCCGCCGTGAAGCGATACCGCTTCGCGGCTGGGCTCCGCCCCGTCTATGCGCTGCCCTTGCTTCTCGCGTGGCTTGCCCGCGCCACGGCGCCGTTCGGCACGCGAGCAGCCGTCAGAACGCTCCTGCGCGCGGGCCTGGCACCCAAAACGACAGCCTCGCCGTCCGCCGTCTGATCCGCGAGATGAAGGCGCTGCGGGATTGGATGAAAAAGGACTCCACCGCGTCACACGCTCATGCAAGCCCGAAGCGCAAGCGAGGGAATCCGCGCAACTCGCCGCGGATAACAATACCAGCATCCTCCTACCGCCGTGCGAAGGCTGCGGGGTCGTCGAGCACGAAGAGGTGGCCGTGGTCCGCGGTCACGATCACGACCGAGTCGTTCCAGGCGTCGTGCCGCTCGATCCATTTCACCACCGCTTGAAACGCCGCGTCGCCGCTCTTCACCGCACCGATCGCAGAGTCGATATCGTTGGCGTGCGAGGCCCAGTCGACATCGCCAGCTTCCACCATCAGCCAGAAGTTGCCCCGGCTGTGCAACACGTCGAGCGCCGTGCGGGTCATGTCGGCCAGCGTCGGATTCTCTGTGAGATCGGCCTCTGAATAAGGCTTGATCGGACAGTATTTCTTGCGAAGCCGGTCGGCCGACGCCTGCTGCTCGGGCCGGCAGCCGACGGGATCGAAATCACCGTCGGCCGTCTGGTAGGGCAGGTTGCCCTCGGCCACGCCGAAGAACCCGAAGAGCCGGAGGTTCCGCTTGATGGCGTCCTCGGCAGCGACGGCCAGCACCTCGTCGCCAGCCTGGCCGAAGGTCCGCAGGGCGAGCCGGTAGCGGCCCCCCTTTCTCGCGTCGATCGCGGCGAGCGTCGACTCGGCCACGTATTTTCCGCCCGGCTCGAAGTTGGCCCCCTGATCCTTGTCGCTCACCGCGTCTCCCCGCACGCCAAAGCCCGCGCCGATCAACACATCGAGCCCGGCGAGCGGCTCGTTGCGATGGGAGATCGAAGGCTGGCCGAGCATGTCGCGGGCGATGTCCTGGTAGTCGTCCCGCGTGACGTTGTTGGCGTAGCTGCAGGCGGGCGTGGCATGTGACACCGGCACGCTCGTCACCGCGCCGACGGCATAGCCGCGGGCCTGGAGCGTGCGGGCGATCGGCTCGATGTGAAGGCCGGCGACGTCGACGTTGATGGCGTCGTTGTAGGTCTTGCGACCCGTGCACAGCGACGTGGCCGAGGCAGCCGAATCGGTGACGGCATGTGGCCGGCTGCGGTCGCGGCCGATCAGGTATCGCGGATCTGGCAGCGGCGCCCAGGGGGTCGCGCCGCCGCGGCGATGGTCGTACCCGCCCGGCGTCTCGCCGCCGGGATTTTTCACGGCCTGGGCATCGACATCGACCTTCGTGCCGTCGTTGGCCGGGCTCGTGACACAAAAACCAAAATCGGTCGGCACGCCGCGGTAGTCCTGAAACCCGAGGCCAGTGCCGCGGCCTGAGTCATATGCCACCTTGCCCTGGCCGGCGATGGCCGCCGTCCGGGTGGTCGTCCAGTCCATGCCATCGAAGACCACCAGCACGATGTATTTCTTGCCGGCCTCGGCCGCGATCATCTGGAGCCGGTGGATGCCGGTCTGATCAAAGTAG
>CAYSPN010000746.1:0-1546 GCA_964432895.1 uncultured Candidatus Kuenenia sp. | reverse complement strand
AGTCCTTCATGAGTAGCAAGCGTTACCGACGCAGATTCCGCATGGCTCTCGCGGCCGACGCCGAGCGTGAATTGCTGCCGCGCAGGCTCTTCGAGAGTCTGCCAGGAATCGATTGCCTGTCCGACCGTGCCCTGGTCGTTTCCGGCCTCACCGACCTCGTCGAACACCTTTCGTGGGTGCTGCACCGACACGATCACATGAGCATGGCCGCCTCGATCGAGATGCGGGTTCCGTTTCTGGAGAACCGCCTGATCGATTTCGGCATGCATCTGCCCCGCTCGGTCAAGCTCCGTTGGGGCCAGGGCAAATGGGCGTTGAAAACCGTGGCGATCAAACGCCTTCCACGGGACGTCGTTTATGCCCGGAAGAAAGGGTTCCCGATACCGAGCGCCTACACGGACGGTACCGAGCGCATCCTGCTTGGCGGACTACTGGCCGAGCAGTTGCACTGGTCGAGGGCGACGACGGAGTTCATCGTTGACGATCTGAGGTACGACGTCGACCTTCGTTTTCTCATGGTTGGCACGGAAATCTGGCTGCGACAGCAGTTCGGCAGCGAGACCTCGGATGGCATCGGCGAGAAGCTCTGCGCTCACGCCCGGTGATGGTTTCGCCTGGTCACGCCAGCCACCGATCACCATTCGGTGGTGGGCATGGACATTGCGGAGGAAGTTGGAGAAAATCGGAGCTCGGCGCGAAGCAGCTCGGGGAAATCCCATCCTGTTCGCTGGCCGGGAGACCGTCGCAGGGTCGCTGGTTTTGGCGGATTGTGCCTTGCACTGCGTCGGCGTTTCGACGTATCTCCAGAAACTGTTTTTCACCGTTCTCTGCTTCCGCCGGAGTGCTACTCTATGCCGTCGTCTTTCCTCGCCTGCGCTCATCGCCGCACGATCGGCGTCGGGCTTGCGCTCTGTGCCGTTGCGCTAGTCGCGAATGCATCCGCCGCGGAGCCCGCGAAGCAGCCCAACATCCTCGTCATCTGGGGGGACGACATCGGGCAGTTCAACGTCGGGGCCTACAACCTCGGCATGATGGGCTACAAGACGCCGAACATCGACCGCATCGCCCGTGAAGGGGCGCTGTTCACCGACTGGTACGGCCAGCAGAGCTGCACCGCCGGGCGGGCGGCCTTCATCACCGGGCAGTCGCCGATTCGCACCGGTTTGACGAAGGTCGGGCTGCCGGGCGCGCCCGAGGGCATGAAGGCGGAAGACCCCACGATCGCCACGCTCCTCAAGGCGCGGGGCTACATGACCGGGCAGTTCGGCAAGAACCATCTCGGCGACCGTGACGACATGCTGCCCACGAACCACGGCTTCGACGAGTTCTACGGCAACCTCTACCACCTCAATGCCGAGGAGGAGCCTGAGCACCCCGACTATCCGCAGAACCCCGAGTTCAAGAAGCGGTTCGGCCCGCGCGGCGTAATCCACTCCTTCGCCAACGGCTCGATCACCGACACCGGCCCGCTGACGAAGAAACGAATGGAGATGATCGACGAGGAAGTCAACGGTAAGACCGTCGCCTTCATGGAGAAGTCCAAGCA
>CAYSPN010000745.1:0-1720 GCA_964432895.1 uncultured Candidatus Kuenenia sp. | reverse complement strand
CTTCTGCGATGATCCAATCGGCCGTCGAGCACGGTTCAAGGATGTTGGCGACGGCGGCATGTACTTTGGCCTCCTGGCGGTAACGGGTCCGTGGCGAGCGGAGCTTCTCTTTCAAGGCCGCCAACTGCTTCAAGGCCCGCTGCATCCGCCCGCTGCGGGCCACCGCGTCCTGTTCGGCCTTCCGCTGGCTGTGGTACCACACGAGCCGGTAACCTTCGGCCGTCGTGGCCGGCTGGTCGCTGATCGAGTAGGCGTCGACGACGTCGCCGTTCTCGTCGGTCTTCTCCCACAGCGGCCGCCAGGCAACCTGGCCCTTGGCCGCCAAGACGCGGAACGCGGCATCTTCGCTACGGGTCCGCGGCAGCACGGTGACGAAGCGGCCCTGGCGCTGGTGGAGGTAGGCCATGTTTTCGCTGGTGGCCAGCTTGCCGTCGGCCACGTAGAGGAAGTCGCGCCGTCCGGTCAACTGGCACAGTATCTGCCAGGTGTCACGATGGGTCTGGTCGTCGGTCACGTTGCCGTTGGCGGCCCGGAAGCACAGCGGCACGCCGCCGTCGGCCGTCACGGTGAGGATGTACAACAGTTGCTTCAGGTCGGGGCGATGATCCTTGTTGTGGCCGAAGGTGATGGCCAGCGTCGGCCGGCCCAGATAACGCTGCCGGCCGTCGGCGTGGGCGTAGGCCCCGCAGAAAGTGATCGTGGTCGAATCGTTATGCAGTTCGTCCAGGGAAACGCCGAACTCCTTGACGATGTGCGTCGCCACGGCCAACACCAACGACGGCACGTCGGCGGTGAACAGCCGGTCGAGGGCTCGTCCTATGCCGTCATCGTTGAGGCGTTCCACCTCCTCGGCCGTCACCCCAAGGACTTCCGGGGCGTGGCGGGCGGCCCAATCGCCCATGCCGTAGAGCGGCTCCCGCGAGACGAGCAGATTGCGGAGCAAGACCAGGATCGCTTTGACCGGCGAGAGCTTCGTGCGGCGGTCCTCCGGCGGGAGAGCCGCACGGAGGAAATCCTCCAGCCGCATCCGCCGCAGGAAGTCGTTGAGGATCGGCAACGCGCCCAGCGTGGACGAATGCAGGACATGGCGGCGGCTTCGGGCCAGCGGCAAAGTGGGTTTCTCAAGGCGAGAACGTCTCGGTGGCTTCGATCGGGATCGCTTGGTGGACATGGTGGATGGTTCCTTCCGGGTTGGCATCCCGCAGCCGTGCGGCGCATCGCATCGGCCGCGCCGTGCGGCCGAAGTCGCGCTGCGGGTCACCAGAAGGAAATGTCCAGTCTGGGCGAAAGACAAGCGTCCGCGCCGCGGGTTCGCACACTTACGGCGCAGGCCCTCGACGTAAGTCCAGTTCGACTCGACTTACGTCGATGGCCCGTTTCGCAAGTGACCTTTGCGTTTCGCGGCCGCGCCGCATGGACATTGCCGCAAGGCGCGATCGGCGAGACAATTCGGTCGTCTCGCCCAGATCGCGGCGTCGCCGCCGATGGCGACCGGCCAACGCCAAGCGAGTCCCCATGCCACGCCACGAATCGCCACCGGTCGGAAATTCCAGGATATCACATTCCAGTTGTGCGGAAAGTGGGTTGCCAGGTTTGCCGCATCGGCCAGTTTAAGCTTCTTCTGTCCAACACGATGTGATTCGTCTTTCATCTCGCCGCCATGCGCGATTGCGCTGCGCAGATTGTACAAGTCCTTCGCCTCCCGAAAAGCATGGTATCT
>CAYSPN010000744.1:0-4222 GCA_964432895.1 uncultured Candidatus Kuenenia sp. | reverse complement strand
GCGGTCGATCAAGCCCACGCTCGTCCAGTCGCACTCGTGGCCCAGATCCTCCGCAAACCACTCGACGGCCCGCGCCGCCACGTGGTCGGCGAGATGGTCGTTCCACTCCGATTGCCGAAAGTCACGCTGTTGGATCGACATGGGTACTCCTGCGGGGCGGACAACTATCTTACAGTGCACCGCATCAAATGCCGCTACCATGGGCTTCATGGTCCCCAGCCGCCGCGGCTCAGATTTCGTGCCGAGGCTCCTCTTTCCGCACCCCCCATGGAACCACCCGATACCCCCGCCACGTTGCTGCCGCCGCGATCGCAGCCGCTGATCGCCTTCGTTGTCGCCGGCTGCCTGGGCATCGGCGCGGCCTGGTTCGTCGCGGCGGGAGGACTGGCGGGACGCCTAGTCCATCACGACGCCGCGCCAGTGTCCGACAACCGTTTCACGGTCAACATCAACGCGGCCGGTGAAACCGAACTGGCCCAACTCCCAGGACTCGGAGTCACTACGGCCCGTAGAATCATCGACCATCGCAAGGAGCACGGTCCATTCACCTCGCTCGACGGTCTGCTCGATGTGCCCGGCATCGGGCCGGCCACGCTCGCCGCGATGCGGCCCTACTTGCGGCCGATCCGCGGGGCGGAGACTGTTCCACAACAGCCCTCAATACCAAACATGAGTGTCACCGCACCCCGGACGCGCATCCCATGACGCTCGCGCCCGGCGTGTTCGAACTCGTCGCCCCATACCAGCCGGCGGGCGACCAGCCGGCGGCCATCGATGCGCTCGTCCGAGGCATCGAAGAGGGGCGGAGATCACAGGTGTTGATGGGCGTGACCGGCTCCGGCAAGACGTTCACGATGGCCAACGTGATCGCACAGGTCGGCCGGCCGACGCTCGTGCTCTCCCACAACAAGACGCTGGCTGCCCAGCTCTACGCCGAGTTTCGCGACTTCTTCCCGCACAACGCCGTCCACTATTTCGTCAGCTACTACGACTACTACCAGCCCGAGGCCTACATTCCGCAGCGCGACATCTTCATCGAGAAGGATGCCGCGATCAACAAGGAGATCGACCGCCTCAGGCTGGCAGCGACGAGCGCCCTGGTGAGCCGTCGGGATGTGATCGTGGTGGCCAGCGTGTCGTGCATTTACGGCCTCGGCTCGCCAGACGACTACCGGGCGATGGTCGTCCGGCTTGCCAGCGGCATGACGGCGACACGTGACAGCCTGCTCGAAAAGCTCGTGTCGATTCAGTATGAGCGAAACGACGTGGCTCTTGAACGTGGAAAGTTCCGCGTGCGGGGCGACACGATCGACATCTGGCCCCCCTATGACGAACTCGCCACCCGCGTTGAATTCTGGGGCGACTGCATCGAGTCGATCGCGATCACGCATCCCACCAGCGGCGAGGTGGCCGCGAAGAAGGACGAAACCTACTTCTATCCGGCCCGCCACTTCGTGATGCCGGAAGACCGAATCCGCGCGGCGGTAGGCGAAATCAAGCGGGAACTGGAGGCGCGGCTCGAAGAACTGAAGTCCCAAGGGAAGCTGCTCGAAGCCCAGCGACTCTCGGCGCGAACACGGTTCGACATCGAGATGCTGATGGAGGCGGGATTCTGCCCCGGCATCGAGAACTACTCGCGTCCTCTGAGCGGCCGGGCGCCAGGCAGCACGCCCGAAACACTGTTCAACTACTTTCCCAAGGAGTTTCTCTTTTTCGTCGACGAATCCCACGTCACCGTGCCACAGGTTCGCGGCATGTACGCGGGGGACCGCAGCCGGAAGCTGACGCTCGTCGAGCACGGATTTCGGCTGCCCTGCGCCCTCGACAACCGGCCGCTGATGTTCGAGGAATGGGAAAAAAAGATCGATCAGACCGTCTACGTGTCGGCCACGCCCGGCACTTGGGAGCTCGACCGCACCGGCGGCGAGGTGGTGGAGCAGGTGATCCGCCCCACCGGCCTGCTCGATCCTGTCATCGAGATCGTGACGGCCAAACAACAGGTGACGCATCTCCTGGGTGAGATCGAGAAGACGGTGGCGGCCGGGCACCGCGTGCTCGTCACGGCACTGACCAAGAAACTCGCCGAGGATCTGTCGGCCTACTTCCAGGAGCGGAAGGTCCGCTGCCGCTGGCTGCACAGCGAACTCGACGCGTTCGAGCGGGTGGAACTGCTGCAGTCGCTGCGGGAGGGGGCTTTCGACGTGCTGGTCGGCGTGAACCTGCTCCGCGAGGGCCTCGACCTGCCGGAGGTGGCACTCGTCGCCATCCTCGACGCCGATAAGGAGGGGTTTTTGCGCAGCGAGACCTCGCTGATGCAGACCATCGGCCGGTCGGCACGCAACGTCGACGCCCGGGTGATTCTCTATGCCGACACGGTGACTGAATCAATGCGACAGGCGGTCGATGAGACCGTTCGTCGCCGCGCCCTGCAGGAGGCCTACAACACGGCCCACGGCATCACGCCGACCACCATTCGCAAGGAGATCCGGGCCGGCATCGAGGCCGAAGCCGCGTCGCGGGCGGTGGCCTTCGAGGCGGTGGGGCAGGGGGAGGAATCCCAGCGGCATGCGGCTGAGTTGCTCGAACAGCTCGAGGCGGAGATGATGCAGGCAGCCGCCGAGCTCGATTTCGAACGGGCCGCACGACTCCGCGACCAGATCGCAGGACTCCGTGACGGGAAAACCAAGTCGGACAGGGGCGGGCCACGTGGGCGGGGCCGGGCAGCGAAAGGCGGCTCTTTCGGCGGCTCTTCCAAGGGGCGGATTCCACGGCCGAAACGCTGACATTCGAACCGAAAAGCCGACAAGCCGATCTTCCAGGGGCACATCCGATGCCACACTCCAAACGACACAAAGACACGCCGCCATCAGCCTCCGGCCGTTCGCACGGGGCCGACCCCACCGACGTGTCACGGATCGACACTGCCGCGCTCTGGCAGGCGATCTGCCGCATCTCGGGAGACTCCATCGCCGTCGTCGACCGCACCGGCACGATCCGCTTCTGCAACCGCGTGGACGACGGCTGGTCACCTGAGCAGGTGATCGGTCGCAGCATGCTCGATTTCACCATGCCCGAGTCGACGGAGCGACTGTATCGGTTGATCGAGGAGGTGTTTGCGACGGGCAGGGGGCAGACCACCGAGACGACCGTGCGACAGCCTGATGGCAGTCTCAACTACTTCTTGCTGCGGCTGGGTCCCGTCCTCGTCGATGGCCGCACGGCCGCCATCCTCGTGTGCTGCGAAAATACCCTGCCACTCAAGACATCGGAAAAGTCGCTGCAACACGAGCGAAACCTGCTCCGGCGACTGCTCAAGATCCAGGAACGGGAGCGGCAGCTCGTCTCCTACGAAATCCACGACGGACTCTCCCAGTATCTGGCCGGGGCGATGATGCATCTGGAGGCCTGCGAACATGGGCTGAGCGGCTCCGGTGAGAACCGTGAACTCCGCGAGGGACTGCGGCTCCTCCGGGCGGCGGCCGACGAGGCCAGGCGACTCATCGGCGGCCTCCGGCCGCCGGCCCTCGACGAGTTGGGAATCGTCGACGCCGTCGAAATGCTGGCGTCCGATGCGCGTGTCGAGGTGCCACGGGTCGAATTCACCCACAGCCTGCCGGCCCGACGGCTGCCACCGGACGTGGAAACGACCATATTCCGCATCGTGCAGGAATCGCTGTCGAACGTCCGCCGGCACGCCCACGCCGGGTCCGTGAGCGTTCGACTCGAACAGCATGGCGGAACCTCCGTGCGGATCGTCGTGCAGGACGATGGCATCGGCTTCGATCCAGCCGCGGTCGCAGACGACCGCTTCGGCATCGAGGGCATCCGCCAGCGGGCCTGGCTGCTCGGTGGCGAGCCACTGATCACGAGCAGTCCAGGCCGCGGAACAACGATCACGGTCACGCTGCCGATCGAACCCAAGGACACAATCCCCGCGTTGGGCTGACCGGAAGCCGCTCCAGCGGCTGACCGCGGCGTCGCGTCAAGACGGGACGCCGCTCATGCAGCTTTGCGGAGTCCATCACGGGCGTGCTCGAGCGAACGGCCGAGACGGCGGCGACCCGAGGTGGCGGCGATCGGAGAGGACTTCGATTCGAGCACCGTCGGCTCCTGCGGCCCATCCCGGTGGATGGTGAGCCGTTCGCGGAGCGACTGGGCCAGCGCCGGCCCCAGATCATCCCCTTGGTTCCGCGTGCCAACGTCTTCTACCGCGTCAGCCAGT
>CAYSPN010000743.1:0-1529 GCA_964432895.1 uncultured Candidatus Kuenenia sp. | reverse complement strand
GACTTTGTGGCTGCGCGGCACCCGCATCGAGCGGAACTGCACGCCACCATTCGGTCGGCGACCTTCCAACTGCCATTTCAGCGTCAGCTCGAAGTTTGAGAACTCACCGGTCGTCGCCAGAAAGTCATTCTGCGATTGCCGTTTTTCCAACGAACCCGCTGTAAGTGCTCCGTTCTCGATGCGCCAGGTGTTCGCCGTGTCACCTTCCCAGCCGGTGAAAGTCTTGCCGTCGAAGAGCGGCGCAGGCGTGGCGGATGATCCAACGACCGCGAGCAGGAAGGCGAGAATGACGGTGAGTGCATTCACGGAGGTCATTTCTTCTACCAGCCTCGAAGGGGGCCTTCGCCTGAAGACAGCCAGGGCCGCGAAAATGCGAATCGGCACCTCCGACCGTTAATACGTCGGTGCTCCGCGAAACTCGACACCACGCTTCCCCAAGGGAATTCCGACGGGGGCTCTGATCACCGAGCCGCTGGCCGACGTCCCAGGTCGATCATGAGGTCGCGCGACGACATTTTCGGTCCCACGACCCACACGAGCCCGGAGGTTTCAGACAGGGTGAGCGAAGATGTGCTCTGGCAGTCCGGCCGTTGGGCAGCGGCGGGGCCGCTATCGCTTGAAAGGCCCGTCCTTTTTGTTGCCGCGGGCGAGCGTGTAGGCCAGCAGGTCGAGCACCTCCGACTCGTTGAGCTGGTCGAGCAGCCCCTTGGGCATGAGCGACTCAGACGAAGGGAAGATCTCCTCGATGTCGGACCGCTCGATCTCGGCGAACTTCGTCGCATCCTCCGGATCGGTCACGATCGTGATCGTCTCCGGCGACTCGCTGACGATCCGGCCGGTATAGACCTTGCCGCCGGACGTCTGCACGATGGTCGCCTTGTATTGATCCGATACCACTTTGCTTGGATGCACGATCGCCTCAACCAGATCCCTCAGCTGAAACCGGCCGCCCGCCTGCGTGAGGTCGGGGCCTGTGGCGCCGCCATCACCGTCGTAGCGATGGCAGACGATGCAGCGGGCGGCGGCAAACGTCCGCTGTCCATGCTTGAAATTGCGGCCGGCTGACAGCCCCTTGGGGCCCTCCTGTGCGGCGGCGGCCAACACATCCTCAACTGACCACGGGCGGCCTGGTCCCTCGGGCTTTGGCAACGGCGGCGGGGTATACGCTGTCCGTGCGCCAAGCGTCTCGAGCATCAGCTTGTCGGTGTCGCTGTAGCCAGCGAGGCTCTCGGTTTCGATGTTCACGAGAAACTTGCGGAAGCTGCTACCACCGGCCCACTGCTGAGCCCGCGGGAACCACTCGTGGTATGCCTTTCGGTCGGCGAACGTCCAGGCCTCTTTCTCGGTGACGGTGCGGAGGACGTAGGCATAGTGAGCCTGGAGCAGGTCTGACCGCTTTTCGAGCGCCGCTCGCACAGTGCCCCCGGATCTCGCATTGCGGGCGATCAGCTGGCGCAGGTCGTCTTCCATCGGTGCGATGTTTGTTGATCCCGCCGAGCCGCTTGGTGCGGAAAGCATGCCTACGAGTT
>CAYSPN010000742.1:0-6661 GCA_964432895.1 uncultured Candidatus Kuenenia sp. | reverse complement strand
GACGCCGATCACGCTGTTCTCGATCACCGCCCCTTCCTCGACGAGGCAGCCGTCGGAGAGCAGGCTGTGCCGAATGGTGGCGCCGTCGATCCGTGACGGGGGCAGAAACCTGCCGCGGGAATAGATCGGCGCCTCCGGCATGGCCATGTCGAAGGGCGGCGCGGGGCTGGCCAGATCGAGGTTGCACTGGTAGTAGGAACGGATCGTGCCAATGTCCTCCCAGTAGCCGTCGAACGGATGCAGTTGCACCTTCTTGGCCCGGATCGATGCCGGGAACACCTCGCGGCCGAAGTCCTGGTAGTCGGTCTTGGTGAGCAAGTCGACGAGGCAGTCGCGGTCGAACAGGTAGATGCCCATGCTCGCCATCAGACTGCGACCCTGAGCCGGAATGCCCTGTCGCTCGATCCAGGCAGGGTCGGTCCGCATCATATCGAGCTCCTTTTGGGTCTGCGGCTTCTCCAGGAAGCCCTCGACGCGGCCCTGGCCGTCGAGTCGCATGATGCCCAGCGCCGATGCCGCTTCTGCGTGCACCGGAATCCCCGCGATCGTGACATCGGCGTGGCTGGACATGTGGGTGGCCAGCATGTCGGCATAGTTCATTCGGTAGAGTTGGTCGCCCGAGAGGATCAGCACGTGGCGGATGTCGGGCTGCTGGATGTAACGAAGGTTTTGCCGAACGGCGTCGGCCGTGCCCTGGTACCAGCCGGCGTTGTCGGTGGTCTGCTGGGCGGCGAGAATCTCCACGAAGCCGCCGTTGAACGGATCGAACGTGTAGGTGCGGCGGATGTGCCGGTGGAGGCTTACCGAGTTGAACTGCGTGAGCACGTAGATCCGCTGCACGCCGCTGTTGATGCAGTTGGAGAGCGGCACGTCGATGATGCGGTATTTGCCAGCCAGCGGCACGGCCGGCTTGGACCGGTCGCGGGTCAGGGGATAGAGCCGGGTGCCACGTCCACCCCCGAGCACCAGAGCCAATACACGCTGCACGCTCATGTTGACTACTTCCTTGCGAATGCCTGTGCCTGCCCGCCGGCCATCATGCTACGGGAACCGGCGAAACCCGCCAATTGGCGCCGTTCCTGATCAGCCCTTCAGCACGAAGTTCACCAGGCGACCGGGGACCGCGACGACCTTGGCGATGTCCTTGCCGGCGATCAGTTCCGCGATCTTCGGATCGGCCACTGCGGCCGCCTTCATCGTCTCGGCGTCGGCGTCGGCCGGAACCGTCACGCGGCCGCGGAGCTTGCCCTGGATCTGCACCGGGATCTCGACCGTGTCGTCCTTGAGCCACTTCTCCTCGACGGCAGGCCAGGTGGCCAGCGACACCGGAGCGGGCCGACCGAGAATTTCCCAGAGCTCTTCCGCGAGATGCGGTGCGAAGGGGGCGAGCACTGTCACAAAGGGCTCGAGGATCGCCCGCGGCCGCCGCTCCAGCGGCGTGCAGAAATTCACGAACTCCATCATCCGCGCGATCGCCGTGTTGAAGGAGAGCGCCTGGATGTCCTTCGTCACCTTGTCGACCGTGCGGTTGATCTCGCGGAGCTGGTCGTCGGTCGGAGGATCGTCGCAGACCTGCGGGGCAAGCGTGATCGCGTCGGCCCGCTCGTCGACGACGAGCCGCCAGCAGCGGTCGAGGAAGCCACGCACGCCCCCGACGCCCGCCGTGCTCCAGGGCTTCGTCGCCTCGAGCGGCCCCATGAACATCTCGTAGAGCCTCAGGCTATCGGCACCGTGGTCGCGGACAACCTGGTCGGGATTCACGACGTTGCCGCGGCTCTTCGACATCTTGTAGGCCCGGCTCTCAACACGGATCTTGGGAGCGTCGCGAAGCACGAAGTGCTCCCCCTGTTTCTCCACCTGATCGGCACGCACCTTCACCGGGGAATCGCCCTCCCCCTGCTGGCCCGCCGTCACCCATCCGCCCTTCGCGCTGCGGTAGCCGGTGAACTCCATCTCACCGAGGATCATTCCCTGGTTGACGAGTTTTCCGAACGGCTCGGCATGCGACACGTGTCCGCGGTCGAAGAGCACCTTGTGCCAGAAACGGCTGTAGAGGAGGTGGAGAACGGCGTGCTCCGCGCCGCCCACGTAGAGGTCGACCGGCATCCAGGCTTTCTCGATCTCGGGATCGAGGAAGCGGTCGGTGTTGCCGGGGTCGAGAAAGCGGAGGTAATACCAGCACGACCCCGCCCATTGCGGCATCGTGTTGGTCTCACGGCGATAGCGTTTGCCGTCGCGTTCGATGAACAGCCAATCGGCCGGCGACCGGGAGAGCGGCGGATCTGGCGTCTGCCCCGGCTTGAAGTCGGTGAGGTGCGGCAGGTTCACCGGCAGTTCGCTCTCGTCCACGCCGCGAATCGCGCCGGTGGGCCGTCCCTCCGCATCGACTTCGTGCAGGATCGGGAACGGCTCGCCCCAGAACCGCTGCCGGCTGAACAGCCAGTCGCGGAGCTTGTAGTTGACCGCCGGCCGGCCAAGACCGGCAGCCTCGAGATCGTGCGACACGCGTGTGATGAAAGTCCGCGTGTCGAGACCGGTGTAGGGGCCAGACGCGACCGCCCGTCCGTCTCCGGCGAAGAGCTCGCCCGCCGCGAGGGCGGCGCCGTCAGCCGGCTCCACGACCGTGATCACATCGAGGCCGAACGTCTGGGCAAATTCCAAGTCGCGGTCGTCGTGTGCCGGCACCGCCATGATCGCACCGGTGCCATACGAGGCCAGCACATAGTCGGCCACCCAGACGGGGACAGGTCTGCCCGAGAGCGGATGCACGACGCAGGAGCCGGTGAAAACTCCCGTCTTGTCGTGGGCCAGGTCGGTGCGATCGAGATCGCTCTTCCGCGAAGCCGCCTCGCAGTAGGTCCGGATCGCCTCGCGTTGAGCCGGCGCCGTGAGCTTGTGGAGCAGCGGATGCTCCGGTGCGATGACCATGAAGGTCACGCCGTAGAGCGTGTCGGGGCGGGTCGTGTAGACGCGGAGCACGTCGTCGGGCGCCCGCTCAGGGAGGCCGGCTTCGGCACGCGACTTTTTCCACTGCTGGTAGGCCGCATCACCACCGTCAGCTGGCGCGATGAAGAAATCGACCTCGGCGCCGGTGCTGCGGCCGATCCAGTCACGTTGGAGTTTCTTGATGCTGGCAGGCCAGTCGAGGCCCTCGAGTTCGCGATCGAGGCGGTCGGCGTAGGCGGTGATCCGCAGCATCCACTGACGGAGTGGAATGCGGACGACCGGATGACCGCCTCGCTCGCTGACCCCGCCGATCACCTCCTCGTTGGCAAGCACCGTGCCGAGCGCCGGGCACCAGTTCACCGGCGCCTCCGACTGGTAGGCGAGCCGGTGGGCATCGCGATAGGCCGTGACGGCCGCCTCACCCTCTCCGCTAACCTCGGCGGGAATCGGCAGTTCCGCGATCGGCCGGCCTTTCTGCAGGGCGGCGTCGAACCAGGTGTCAAAGAGCTGTAGGAAGATCCACTGCGTCCAGCGGACGTATTCCGGATCGGTCGTCGCCAGCGAGCGGTTCCAGTCGTAGCTGAAGCCGAGCATCTTCAGCTGACGGCGGAACGTGTCGATGTTGCGCTCGGTGCTCTCCCGCGGCGGCGTGCCGGTGCGGATCGCATGCTCCTCCGCCGGCAGGCCGAAGGCATCGAAGCCCATCGGATGCATCACGCTCGTGCCACGCATCCGCTCGAACCGCGCCACGATGTCGGTGGCGGTGTAGCCCTCGGGGTGGCCCACGTGTAGTCCGTCGCCGCTGGGGTAGGGGAACATGTCGAGCACGTACGTCTTGCGGTTTGCAGGCAGCCGCGGCGTGGCGAAGGTGCTGTACGAGTCCCACCAGGCCTGCCACTTGGGTTCGATCAGGGACGGCTGGTAACGGGGCATCTCGGGGATCCGGGGGGCGGTGTACGACAACGCGTACGGGTGGGGTGAATGGCGTGCCGCGAGCTGAACTGGCCATCCCGGCACGGGGCGATTCTAATGCCTGCTGGCAGACGGACAACGAGCCCGCCCGCAACCCGCCTTTGGACCAAGCCCATGCCCACCGACCCTGATTCACCGATGGTATTGCAGCGGCGGCTGCTGCGGGCCTGCCGCAGCGCCGGTGGCCGTCTCAAGATGGCCGACTCGCTCGGCACGCGGCTCACCGGCCGGGAGTTGCTGACCCGGATCTTCGCCGCCAAGAGCGTGCTCGATCGTGTGCTCGCGGCCGATGAGAAGATGGTGGGCGTGCTGCTGCCGCCGACGGTGGGCGCGGCGGTGGTGAATGCGGCGCTGGCTCTCTCGGGCCGCGTGGCGGTGAACCTCAACTACACGACCTCGCAGGCCATCCTCGACCTCTGCATCGAGCGGGCCGGACTCAAGCACGTGATTTCGAGCCCGGCCTTTCTCACCAGGGTGAAACTCGACGCGGGCCCAAAACTCCTCGATGCCGGTAACCTGCGAAAGCAGCTTGGCACGTTCGACAAGATTCGCGCGTTCCTTCACGCCACGATCACGCCGGTCGGACTGCTGGACAAACTCCTTGGGCTCGACCGGATCCGTCCCGACGATGTGCTTACCGTGATCTTCACGTCAGGCTCCACAGGTGATCCGAAGGGAGTCGTGCTCACGCAAGAAAACGTCGGCTCGCAGATACGGGCCATCGACAGCATGCTGCACCTGTCCGCGGCCGACGTGGCGCTCGGTGTGCTGCCATTCTTCCATTCCTATGGCTACATGACCACGCTCTGGACACCGCTGGCGCTCGAGCCGGCCGTCGCCTACCACACCGATCCTCGCGACGCGCAGACCGTCGGCCGGCTGGCGCGGGAATTTCATGCCACGCTCCTGATGGCCACGCCCACCTTCCTGCGCTACTACACGCGACGCACGCCGCCTGAGGATTTCTCCACGCTGGAGGCGGTGTTTGGCGCCGCCGAGAAGCTGCCCAAGGAGGTCTGCGACGCCTTCGAGAAGCGGTTTGGCTTGCGGCCCAGCGAGGCCTACGGCGCGACCGAGCTTTCGCCGTTGGTGGCGGCCAATGTGCCGCCGTCGCGGCATGTGCCGGGTCGGCCGGTCGATGCGCGGGAGGGAACCGTGGGCCAGCCGATCCTCGGCTGCCGGGCGAGGATCACCGAACGCGACAGCCTGAAGGAACTGCCCGTCGGTGAAGACGGCATGCTCTGGATCAGCGGCCCGAACGTGATGCAGGGCTACCTTAACCGGCCCGACCTGACGGCGAAGGTGGTACAGGACGGGTGGTACTGCACGGGCGACATCGCCAAACTCGATGCCGAGGGCTTCATCACGATCACTGGCCGCGAGAGTCGGTTCTCGAAAATCGGCGGCGAGATGGTGCCGCATCTCACCATCGAGGAGGCGGTGAACGAGGCACTGGGTGCCGGCGAAGGGGAACTGCTGGCGGTGGTGACGGCCGTCCCCGATGTTGCCAAGGGAGAGCGACTGATCGTCTTTCACCTGCCGATCTCCCAGAGTCCGGCAGACGTCGTGCAAACGCTGCTGCAGCGTGGACTCCCGAAGCTCTGGGTGCCCTCGGCCGACAGCTTCGCCGAGATCGCGGAACTGCCAATTCTGGGATCGGGGAAGCTCGACCTGCGGCACCTGGGTGAGATGGCCAGGCAGCGTTTTACGACCTGACACACCGCCCGAGGGAATGCCACGTGACACCGCCCGGCTCCTCGCTGCCACTGGCGATCCTGCCCGGTCGGGCCGACGACATGCGGGCCGAGATCGTGGTGCGCGTTGCCCCTGACGTGAGGGATGGCGACAGCGGCCGCCTGCACCTGACGGGCACGCTTGTGGGCCCTCGCCGTGGCCGCGACATGACGCTGCCAGCGACGGTGAAACTGGTCGACGTGACGGGCGATCGTCCAGCGGACGCCACCGCTGGGCATGCCCTCGCGCGGGCCGTGTTCACCGAGCCCGCCTACTGGACGCCCGAACTCCCCAATCTCTATCGACTGCAGGCGGTGGTCCACCGTGGCGAACAAACCGTCGCCATCATCGATCGGATGGTCGGCCTTCGGCGGCTGGGCGCGCGCGGCCGGTCGCTGTGGCTCGAAGGCAGGCGCTGGGTGCCGCGAGGCGTGACGGTTCCACCGACGGGCTTCGATCCGATCGCGCTGCGAAGCCTGCCAGCGGCCGCCGTGATCAACGATCCTTCCGACACGATCTGCGCGGCCGCCGATCAGGCGGGTGTGGCCATCATCACACGGCTCGAGGATGCGGCCGGCCGGCCACTCGACTCCGCGGGGGCCAGGGGGCGAATTGCCGCCTGGGCGTTGCATCCATCGGTGGTGCTGGCCGTGGTGCCGCGGACGGCGAACGCGGAAGAGATCATGGCGATTCTCTCCGTCGTGCGGCCGCTCAAGGGCACGATGCTCGTGGGGCTGGAAGTCGATGGCATGCAGCCTCCCGATGCAGTGCTGGCAGTGGCCGTCAACGCGTTCGATTGCATCGTGGTTGATCTTCCCCGTGATGGCCTGCCACACGACGGCTGGCGTTCGGGGGGGGCATGGGGAGCCGACAAGCCGCTGCTGGCCCAGTGTGAGGTAGCCAGCGGAAACGCGGTGGAGCACCGCCGTGAGTGCGATCGGCTGCAGGCGGCACTTGCCGCCTGGGGGTGCGGTCAGGGAGCCTCGCAAGTGCCGTGGGATTGGGCTGG
>CAYSPN010000741.1:0-5537 GCA_964432895.1 uncultured Candidatus Kuenenia sp. | reverse complement strand
CCGACTGGATCACGCTGTTGGCGAAAGCACCGCGGGGCGTCGTGGTGCACGGCACCTTTCTGCCGGAGGATCAGACCGCGCTCGCGCGACTCGCCCGCCATCGCGACCGGCTCTGTGTGGCGGTCTGCCCGCGGACCACGCTGGCGCTCTCCGGCAGGCTGCCGCCAGTGGAGGCCTTTCGAGCCGCGGGGATCCGCGTGGCGATCGGTACCGACAGCCGGGCTTCGAACCCCGATCTGTCTGTGCTGGCCGAGTGCCGGGCGCTTGTCGAGGGCGGCGTGGCGAGCCCATCTGAAGCCCTTGCGATGGCCACACAGCATGGCGCCTGGGCACTGGCCTTCGAACGTCGTTGCGGCATGCTCGCACCAGGACGTTTCGCCGACCTCGCCATCCTTCGGTCACTCTCGCGGCATGCCGACCCCAGCGAAGCCGTGCTCGACCCCGCCACGCAGCTTACGGCCACGCTCCGCCGCGGCCGCGTCATCGCCGGCAACATCGCCTGAAAACGGTGCCCAGATTCGTTCCAGGCATCATTTCTGAGCGTCATTGGAACACCTCTTCATCCAAGCCCGCAGCGCAAGCAAGGGGATACGGGCCACCTGCACACCCCGTGTGAAACACGATTGGGACGGTAGCCAACTTCCAGTCCGTTTCGCAAGATTCGCTGCCGTCCCCGATTTTTCCCACGAACCTGTAGGGGAGCGGGAGTGCGTCGAGGGCGAGGTTCTTCCGAGGTTACCGTGCCCGCCGTCGCCGATACATCTGTCAACTTCCGCAGGCAAGCCCCGCGAGCGCCATGGCATACGTCGATGTCTCGGGCACGGCAACCGGACTTGCGAGACGAAAACCGATGTCGCTGCTGGCCTCGTACGACGGGTCGTTCGAGGTGCCCCAGGAGGACGACAAGTAGTACGGATCGCTGAAGCTCCAAACGCCGCCCCGCAGCCCACGAGACGAGCCGGAAGATGCGAGCCCATCGAGATCGTTCCACTGGTAGACATTCCCGCTCTGGTCGAACGTGCAGTAGAAACCCCCGCTGCCAGGGAATGCACCCACGTCTGTCAGGTAGTTTTGATTGGCGTCATTGCTGCCATCCTTCGTCACGGAATACCCAGCACCCGTGCGGTAGTTCGCCTGATTGGTCCCGCTGCTGATGATGTTGCCCGGGGCCGTGTCGCTTTGCGTCGCGTAGTCGTAGTAGCCCGGGACGCCAACTCCACCGTAATTCGGCGAGTAATAGGCGGCCTTGTACCACTCGTTGTTGGTCGGGCAATAAAACGCCGCGCCCGGGTTCACTGCGACGGCAGGTCCGGTCGTCGCATTGTGTAGGGTGTAGGCCCCCGTCTCCGTGCTGCCAGCATCTTGGCCATCCGTCATCCAGTTGGCAAACCGGGCCGCATCAAACCAACTCACAAACGTGATTGGGCGGTTGGCGGCGGTCACGCCACCAAAGGACGCGATCCCCGAAGCCGCCATCACGGCGTACTTCGAACCGGCACTGGCCCCGGATGTGTACGAAATACCGGCGATGTTGGGATTCGTTTCCATCGACGCGTTGTAGATACCATTGGGGCTTGTGCCGTTGGGGTCGGCCACGTTCACAAACGCCGTGTACCGGCTAATCGTAACGTCGTACTTGCCGATCTCGTACGAGTAAGCCACGGCACCGTTGAACGTGCCGCCCGTGTCGTTGGCGTTGCCCGGATTGCCGACCGTCACCATGTCGATCGTGATCGGAGCGGCCAAGGCAGGAACAGCCAAAAGGCAGGCCAATCAAAGGGTGAGAGTCTTCAAAGAAAAACGCGACATGTGCTCGATCCTCTCGATGTGGGACGGGAGACGATTGGGGGTTGGGGAGATTGGCGGGCCTCGTTCTGTGTCTGAAGTTTCTAGCCCCCCGTCTTTGCAAGCGGCCGAACGCCACAAAAGGACGAATCGACACTGGCGCGCACGAATCAGTGCGCAGGCGCACGAAATAACACGGGGCGATAGTGCCGCTCGCACTTTGTCGGTCATACTAAGTGGTGACTCGGGTGATCCCGTTTCCCGCTCCGCCGTGTCAGTCGCTTGAGCAGCGCTGCCACGGTCGCCTCACCCCACGCTCATCAGTGATCACCCCTCGGTGGCAGCTCCCATGGATGCGACTCCAAACGGCCGTTTGAACGCTGCCAATGCGACGGGGGTCGTGCCGCCGCACATCGCGGCCCTGCGTGACTCGCTCCCGCGGTGGCGGATGCGGATCTTCTGGTCGTTCCAGGTCGTGTTCTGGCTGGCGATCTTTCTGGCCGTGCTGGGGCTGAGCAAGGGACTGAAGCCCACCGAGACGACGGGTCTGGCGATGGTGCTGCGGGTGGGCACGGGCTTCGTGATTTCCACTCTCGTCTATCTGTTGTTCGAGATGCCGCGGTTCCGCGGGCTGCCGAGGCAGGTGCGGTGGCCACTGATGGCGGTCTTGTCGACGGCTGGGCTCGTGGCGTCGATGCTGCTGCTCATGGCCGGCGTCATGGGCGGGCCCACCGAATGGATCCACGAAACGACGCTCTGGGCGATCATGCCGCGGATCACCGCGGCGTGCTTCTGGTGCGCGAGCATCTTCGGGCTGGAGGTGATCCAGGATCTCTACAAGATCGAAATTCTGCTCGCGGAGAACGAGGCGACCGCGATGGATCTGGAACTCCGGATGGTCAAGGCGGAGGCGACTGCCCGGACGTTCGAACTGCGGCAGCTGCAGGAGCAGATGAATCCCCATTTCCTTTTCAATGCGCTCAACGCTGTGGTGGCCAGCAAGAACGATCCCGAGGCCGTGGAGAGCGTGACCCGCGACCTCGCCGACTACCTGCGGTTCACGCTCGAAGAGGCCCGCACGTTTGAGCCGCTCTCTCGGGAGTTACAGGCTCTGGAGAAATACCTCGCCGTCCAGCAGGCCCGGTTTGGCGACAACCTCGTCTGCCGTTTCTCCTGCGACAGGGCGGCCCATGCCGTGATCGTGCCGCCGATGCTGATCCAGCCGATCCTCGAAAACGCGCTGCACTACGGAGCCCAGACCAGCAACATGCCGCTGCGGGCGAGTGTGACGGCGAAGGTGGCCGATGGCTGGCTCGAGGTGGTGGTAGCCAACACAGGCCGATGGGTGCCGCCGGACAAGACGCGGTCGCCCTCCACGGGGATCCGTTCACTCCGCAAGCGGCTGGCTCTGCTGGTCGACGAAGCGGCCACCGTCGATACGGTGATCGACCCGGATCTCGACGGCGGCTGGGTGCGGGTCGTCATTCGGATGCCTGCGACGCTCACCCAGCCATCGCCGGCCGTCCACGAACCAGCCCCAGCTGAGGAGCTCGTCTGACATGGCTTTTTCCCTGCCGGACGCCGGCACTCCCCCGAATACCATGAAGATCACGGCCCTGCTCGTCGACGACGAACCTCATGCCAATGAACGGATGCGGAAACTCCTCGCCGCCCATCCGGAGATCGAGCTCTCCGGCGTCGCCGGAAACGTCGCCGAGGCCCGAGCCCTCCTGGAGACCACGCCGCAGGATGTCGTGTTTCTCGACGTAGAAATGCCGGGGGGCAGCGGTCTCGACCTGCTCAAGAGTCTGCCCGACGGCACGAAAGTGGTGTTCGTCACGGCTCGCGAGAAGTATGCGGTCCAGGCGTTCGCCGCCGCTGCCCTCGACTATCTGGTGAAGCCTGTTGATCCCGAGAGGCTTGCCGACACGGTCGCCCGCATCCGGAAGCAGGCGGCAGGCACGCGGGGCCTGTCGACGGGGGAGCGTGAGCCGGGCACCGACGACCTCGACGCGGACGAAGCTGCCGCTCTGGCGGCACTTGCCCTCGGCGACGTGGTAAGCGTGCCATTGGCCGGGAAGACCGCGTCGTTGGCGGTGACGGTCGGCTATATCTGCTGGATCGAGTCGCTGCGCAACTACACGCGAGTTGCGCTCAAGCCACCGGCAGGCGTGCTGCTCTTCCGCCGCCGGCTTATCTACTGGGACAAGGTTCTGCCTGCGGAGGCGTTTGCGCGGGTGAGCCGGTCGTACATTGTCCAAGTCGCAGCGATCGAGCAGATCGAGTGGTCGTCGCGCACAGAGACCGTGGTCACGTTTGGCGAGGGCGTGGAACCGCTCGCCCTCGGCCGTCTCCCGGGTACCCGGCTGCGGGAGATTCTCGGCGGCCACGCGTAGCGAATGGGAAATGGGCGATTGCCAACAAAGCTGCGGTCGTCCGCATTCCCTTGCTAGCGCTGCGGGCTTGGATGAGGAGCGGAAGAGCGGGCTTGGATGACACCTCACTCCCATGCAAGCCCGACGCGCGAGCGAGGGGATCCACGATGCATACTTGAAGCCCCCCCTGCATTGACTTTTTGGCCAACCAAAACTATTATTTTGAGAAATCAAAATAACGGTTTTGAGGAGCCAAAACATGCGGCGTCGCGGATTCACGCTGGTGGAGCTGCTGGTCGTGATTGCGATCATCGGCGGGCTCGTGGGCCTGCTCCTGCCTGCGGTGCAGGCGGCGCGGGAGTCTGCTCGTCGGGGACAGTGTGGCAACAGCCTCCGCCAGATCGGCATCGGGATGCATGCCTTTCTCGACGCACGTCGTCACTTTCCGTCCGGGTATCTGGCCGACACCGCGTCATCCTCGCGTGATACCGACACGTTCGACGCCCCACCGGGCACCGGCTGGGGCCTGGCAATCGCTCCGTTTCTGGAGGAGGCTGCCGCTACGGCAGCCTACGATGCAACGGCGGGCGTCGCTGCCGTCGCCAATCGGCCGATCGTTTCACGCCGGCTGACGACGTTTCTGTGCCCATCTTCGACCGGCCTTCGCGATGCGTTCGCCGTCCTCGATGCAAGCGGCGCGGCCCACGGATCGGGGGCGGTGCTGGGGCGCAGCGACTACGTTGCCAATGCGGGCCATGAGGATCCCTGGGATGGGTCGCCCCGTGTTGACTGGCGCGGGATCGCCAATGGACCGCTCTATCGCAACTCAAGGCTGCGAGCAGCCGAGGTGACCGATGGTCTGTCGAAGACCGTGTTCGTGGGTGAACACTCGCAGGCTCTCTCTCAGAAGGCCTGGGCCGGCATCGTGGCGGGCGGTTTCAGCCACCCGGCTGATGCCTTTCGTGCCACCACAGCTCCCGAGCATGCAGCCGCCCTCGTGCTGTCGCACAGCGGCCCTGCGGCCGGCGAGTCAGGCATCATTCACGCGCCCAACGATCCGGCCGGGCATTGCGACCAGATGTATTCGCAGCACCCTGCCGGCGCGAACGTCGTCATGGGAGACGGGGCGATGCGTTTCATTGCCGCAGCCATCGACCGCACCACGTGGGCCGCATTGGCAAGCGCCTCGGGTGGCGAGGTCGCCACCGTCGACTAGAAAGGTGTCAGCCACCTTCTTTAGAGGCGGCAGTTGGCGATCTGCGTTTCGATGATCGCCGAGGCGCCGATGGCGTCGAGCCGCTCCATGATCGCGTGGGCCTCGCCCCGGCGCACCATGGCCCGCAC
Organism: uncultured Candidatus Kuenenia sp.; assembly: GCA_964432895.1. Taxonomy (GTDB): domain Bacteria; phylum Planctomycetota; class Planctomycetia; order Pirellulales; family UBA1268; genus CAMCQY01. The sequence goes on along the minus strand of CAYSPN010000741.1, from coordinate 33 downwards.
GGCGCACCATTCAGGATCCTCGAGCTGCATGAC
>CAYSPN010000740.1:0-2121 GCA_964432895.1 uncultured Candidatus Kuenenia sp. | reverse complement strand
GCTGGCCTCGTGCTGCGGATCGAGGACCTCGACCGGCCGCGGTGCCGCGAGGAGTTTTGCGAGGCGGCCATCGAAGACCTCCGCTGGCTGGGGCTTGCGTGGTCGGAGGGGCCCGACATTGGCGGGCCACACGCCAGCTATCGGCAGAGCGAACGCACCGCCTGGTATCTGGAGATCTGGCGACAGTTGGAAGCGGCCGGCGTGATCTACCCGAGCCCGCATTCCCGCCGCGACGTCGAGGAGGCCGCCACCGCGCCGCACGAACCGGTGCCAGGCGCCACCGACGCAGACGCCGAGCCGATCTTTCCGACGAGCCTGCGGCCGACGTCGTGGGACCGCGCAGCCGCGCCAGGCGCGGTAGCATGGCGATTCCGCGTGCCCGATGGTCGCACGATCGAGTTCGACGACGCGTTGGCCGGCCGCGTGCAACGAACGGCCGGCATCGACTTCGGCGATTTCGTCGTCTGGCGGCGCGACGACCTGCCGGCCTACGAACTGGCGGTGGTAGCAGACGACCATGCGATGGAGATCGCGGAGGTGGTCCGTGGCGAGGATCTGCTCACGAGCACGGCCCGGCAACTGCTGCTCTACGAGGCGCTCGGCTGGACCGCCCCCGCGTTCTGCCACGTGCCGCTCGTGCGCGACGCCGACGGCCGTCGTCTCGCCAAGCGAACCGGCGGCCTCGCGATCCGCGACCTCCGCGGCCGCGGCCTCTCGCCGGCTGATGTCCTCGAAAAGGGTGCGTAGCCAGTCCTGTTCGGCACGGGATGTGCGGCCGGCCGTATTCCCTTGCTTGCGCTGCGGGCTTGGATGAACGGGCTTGGATGAAGAGGGGTTCTCATGCAAGCCCGAAGCGCAAGCGAGGGAATCCGTATTGCGGACCCAGCAAAACCGCAGCAATCCTGAAATCAACGAATGAGACATGCACATCGCTATGCCCAACAGGAGTGGCTGCGCACCCTTTTCATCGTCGCATCGGAACGCGTATAGTTGATCTTGATCTTGATTGATCGAGAGGATGTGATGCGATGATTCGTACTTCTTCGACGCCAGATCTCACTGCCAGTGATCGCAAGACCGTCGATGAGTTGGCTGCCTTGCTGCCCTCCCGTTGGCCCGTCGATTCGCTCGTGCTCTATAGATCGAAGGCGCGAGGTGACGACACCCCCGAATCCGACATCGACCTGCTGGTTCTGACCGGCCGTCCGCTTGCTCCGGAAGAGATCGGCGACATGCGAGCGGTGTCGCGTCGAATCGGTCTCACGCATGGCACCTGGCCCGAGCTTTCCATTCGAACGAGCGAGGAATAGTGGCGTGGCGTCTACCAGGCGGCGCCGATTCGCAAGGAAATCGACGCTGAGGGCGTTGACCTACCGTTGCCCCCGCCTGGGGAACGCCGATGACGGAAGATGAATCCCGGCAGAAGATCGTCGCGAAGCAGATGCCACTGGCACGCGAATGCCTCGCAGATGCCGACGCGGCCCGTCCCTCTTTTTTCACGGGCTTGCATGGGAACCGCTCTCCATCCAAGCCCGCAGCGCAAGCAAGGGAATACGGGCCGCCAGCACAGCCAGAGCCGAACACTCCTTGCAGCGTCCTCTTTTCATCACTTGCCTGACGATTCGAGGGAGAAGTCGATCGTCGTGGTCTTGCCCTCGACGGGTTCGGCGACCAGTGGGGTTTGTTCCTGGTGGCCGTACAGGTCGGGCAGGGCGTTGACGACGCGATTGATCATCTGCCCCGGCGGACCGTATGGGTCTTGCACCTTGCCGTCGATCTTCGTCGCCGTGACGATGACCTTGAGCGGCGTCGGCGAGACGGCCACGCGGTAACGGCCGGTGGCATCGGTCTTGGTAAAGCTCACGCGGCCCTTGCCCGAAACCGGGAAGAACTCGAGCGAGGCGTTGGACACCGACTGCCCGTCGAGCGAGACGATGCCCTCGATCACCGTCGCGGGGTTCCCGCAACCACAGATGCCGAGCGCCGCTGCAAGGCCGAGGATCCAGCCCACGGGAATGTTCCGCCGGCAGGTTTGGGTCGTGTTCATCACCAAACTCCCACGGTGTTGCCGGAGTTCATCGTGCTCAGTTCCTGCCAGACGCCGGGATCGATGGAGTTGGG
>CAYSPN010000739.1:0-1636 GCA_964432895.1 uncultured Candidatus Kuenenia sp. | reverse complement strand
TTGATGATGAACTCGTTGGAATTGAGGATCGCCCACCAGATGTCCTGGAGGGCGCCGATGGCGTCGCCCTTGCGGGCGATGAGCATGTCGTTGGCGGCCGAGATTTCCTTGGCGGACGGACTTCTCGCCAGGGCCGACTGGTAGAGCGTGGTGATTTTCGCGGCGTTCTTCATGTCGCTCTTCGCCACGCGATCCAGAAATCCACCTTTCCCCGTGTTCGTGGCCTGCTTGATGAGATCGCCGTTGAACATCATCAACACTTGGGGGATCGAGCCGTTGAACGTCGTGGAATCATCGCCTTCATCGGTGCCGAAGGCGATGATGAACTGCGAGAGCCACTCATCTTTTTTCTTCGCAGCCTCCTCGCCGCCGCGGGATTGATCGGCCTCCGTCGCGGTCAGGAGCGATTCGTAGAGATCTTCCGCTCGCATCTGCCGGAGGTAGAAGTGCGTGAACTTCGGCTTCTCTCCGAGCGACGGATCGTCCCGCTGATTGCCCTTGGATGCCTTGCTCGACAGGCCATACGGCCTGGAAAGCACGATCCAGCGGATCAGTTCCTTCAGGTCGAAGCTCTGTTCCCGAAACCGCTCGGCGAGTCCGTCGAGGAGTTCCGGATGCGACGGCGGATTGTGATCCCCCAGATCGTCCACCGGCCGGGTAAAGCCATATCCCAGAAAGTGACCCCACATCCGGTTCACGATCGCCTTGGGCATCAGCGGGCTGGCTTTCATGAGATCGACCAATTCCCGACGACGGTTCGCGCCGATCTTCTCGCCCCCCTCGACGGTGCGCGGCACGTAGCCGGTCCGCGAGATCTCCGTCCCATCCACGAATACCGGATAGGCGACCTTCATGAGGCCGTTTCGCAGCTCGTAGTAAATTTCCGCCTCTTCGGCGTTGCCCCCCTCTCCCGGAAAATCCTCGTCCACCAGTTCGATCCACTGGATGTCCCTGGTGCCGTCAAAACGCCGCAAGGCCCTGACCTGGCGAAAGAAGGCATTGAGTTCCCAGAACTGGTTCTGCTTGCCCTTGTTGAACGGATGGTTGTGGCACTGCGTGCACTGCACCTGCATGCCGAGGAAGACCTGGGCCGTCTTGGCCGTGGCCTGGATGCCGCTCTCCTCCATTTTTCCGCTCAGGAAATTGGCGGCGCCATTAAAACCGTCGACATTCTTGCGGTTCGCATTCGCCCCCGTGGCAGTGACCAATTCCTCCATGAAGCGGTCGTAGGGGATGTTCTTCGAAAACGAACGCCGCAGGTATTGCCGCATGCCGGGCCGGCTCACCATCTCGTTCTCGACATTGCGACCGATCAGCACGGTCGTCCACACGTCGGTCCAGTGCCGCGCGTAGTCGTCGATAAAGTCGTCGCCCAGCAGACGGTCCACCAGATCCGGCCGCTTTGTGGGAGACGAATCGGCAACAAACGCTTTCAGTTCACCAAGTGTCGGAATCCGACCGATGACGTCGAGATACACGCGACGGCACCACTCACCGTCCGTGGCCGACTCGGAGGGTTTCAGTCCACTATCCGCCCAGCCGGCGGCGATCTGCTCGTTGATGAACTTCACCTGCGGGATGCCAAAGTGATCGTCCTCCGCGGGTCCGGCAGCCTGCACACTGGCGGCGAGCATCA
>CAYSPN010000738.1:0-2439 GCA_964432895.1 uncultured Candidatus Kuenenia sp. | reverse complement strand
CGTTCCATGTCATGTCTTGGACTCACCCGAGGGCGCCCGGATCGCACACGGCATCGATTCCGACCGACGGTAGACCGGTGATCGGTTGACAACCGTTGTACACCGCGATAGTTTCCTAGAACTCGGTTCAGGCGGCCTCTTTCATTACTGCTGAGGCTTGGGGATAAGATCGTTCGCGCACCCGACCGACTTGCCGCGTCTCTCGCAAAGGAACCCCGACCGTGTCACGACGTTTTCTCTTGCTTCTTGGTAGCCTGGTCGGCGCGTATCTGGTGGACGGAGCCTTCGCCGCGGACGCGGTACCGTATGACCGAAACGTTCCTTACTACACCGGCACGGTCTATCCGCAGCCGCAGCAGGTGGAATACCGCGACGAGTTCCTGCCCCTGGCCCGCGTGGGGTTGCTGCTGGGGAAGGACGTGCCCCCAACGGACCCGCGACTGACCGTTCTGGTGGAACGCCTGCAGCGGCAGGGGGTCGAGCCGCGGGTCGTGACGGCGGCGGACGACTCGGTCGAGACGCTGATTTGCATCGGCGATACGGGCGCGCACGGGAAGTTGCTCGACGGCTTGTCCGTTCCGGACAAGCCGGAAGGTTACCTACTGCACTGCGGCAAGCATGAGTCACGGCACATCGTGTTCCTTGCAGGCCGTGATTTCCACGGGCTGCTCTGGGCCATCACGGCCTTCAACCAGCTCGTGACGAAACAGGACGATCGCCCGGTTGCGCGGGCGGCCACGATCCAGGATTACCCCGACTTCCCAGGGATTCGGGCGTACACGCCGTTCAAGGACGACGACCAGGCCTCCATGGCATGGTTCGGCGTCAACGTCCTTCGCGCCAATGCGGTCATCTATCGTCAGCTGCGCCGCCCGGCCGACTGGCGTCTGCCGCTGCGCGACGAGGGGGAATTCGAGCGTTGGAAGGCCCGCATTCAGAAGATCGGGGCACAGCTTTCGCCGCTCCAGATCACCTGGTACGACTCGGTCCTGCCCTTCAGCGGGCACATCGGAGGGTTCAAGCGAGGCCAGTTGGGGCAGGTTCGATCGAAGTCGGAGGACGACCTGCGGCTGGTGGTCAAGGCGGGGCTGGCGCTGGCCGAGGCAGGCGGCAACCTGTGCCTGTTGTACGACGACTATCGGTTCTATCTCAGTGCCGAGGACGTCGACGATTTCGGCACTGCCCGCGAGGCGGACATCTATTTCCTGAACCAGGTGTATGCCGCCGTCTCGGCGAAGTTCCCGAACTTCCGGATCCTCTTCTGTCCTCCCTTCTACTGGGGCGACGGCGGGCCGGACGATACGAAGACGTACGGCGAATCGAGAGACGCCTACCTCTCGGCGCTCGGGCAGCGCCTGCCCAAGGCTATCGACATTTATTGGGCCGGCCCGAAGGTCAAGTCCACCCGGGTGACGGCCGACCAACTCGCCTGGCTGGCGGGACTGATCCAGCGCAAGCCGGTCTTTTGGCAGAACGCCTGTGGCACCTACCACGGCAGCCCGTATTACGCGTATCCCGGCGAACCGATGAAGGCCTGGCGTGATTGGTACGACGACGACTTCCTGAAGGGCATCACGTTCTACGCCTACAACGGCGAGGATCCGTACATCAACATGACGCTCTTCGACGCCCTCTGGAACCGCCGCGCCTATGACCCGGCGGCGGCGGGCGAGCTGGCGGCGAAGAAGCTCGGCGGCCCCGAGAACTATCCCCAGCTGGTCGAGGCGTTCAAGAAGCTCGAGGCCATGGACGACTACGGCTGGTTCGAGCCCACCGCCCTCGCCGCGCGGAACGTCGAACGGGTCCGGCAGGAGACCGAGCAACTTGCCGCGCTCTACGACGCAGCACCGCCGGCGCTCAAGAGCCGCTGGCTGATGCTCGGGACGTTCGTTGGGTATCGCCAGAGATACCTGCAGGCGCTGCTCAAAAACCCCAACCTGAAGGAAGCGACCGAGGTCGATGCCCGCGTCCGGGAGCTGGCGCTCGCGGAAACGAGCATGGATGCCGAGACTCCCTGCGTGGTCCTGACGCCGAACCAGTTCTCCGCGGGCCGTCAGCCGCAGTTTTACAGTTGGCGGGACGTCGCCCGCCGCCACGTGATCTGGGCCAGCGGCGCCGGCTCCAAGGCACCGTCCCTCGAGGCGACGTTTCAGTTGGCCTACGCCTTGCGAGGGGATTCGGAGTTGATCATCGCCGGCCTCGACGACAACGCGCCGACGCCCTGCCGCATTCGCATCCAGATGAACGGCAACACGGTCTTCGAGGGGGCGAATCCCTTCGCGCCGGACCGCTGGAGCACGCATCGCTTTCCCGTCAAGGGCGGGATGCTCCGCGACGGCGTGCCGAACGTGCTGCGGATCGAGAATCTCGAAGAGTCCGACAGCATGAGCGGCGCCCCCTGGTTCATGCTCAGCTACGCCGTTCTGCGGCCCGCGAAGT
>CAYSPN010000737.1:0-2057 GCA_964432895.1 uncultured Candidatus Kuenenia sp. | reverse complement strand
TGAAGCTCGACCTTGTGCTCCTCCCCTTCATCGCGGAGATCGACGCGATCTTCGCCGGCAAGCCGCCGAAGAACGAGCCCGACTACCGGAACCGCCTGCGGATCGGCGGGGTGAAGGTCGTGATGGACGGCTCGCCACAGGGCCGCACCGCCGCCTTCACCACGCCCTATCTCACCGACGGGCCGGCCGGCCAAAAGGACTGGCGAGGCGACCTCTCCTTTCCGCAGCCCGTGCTCAACGAATGGGTGAAAAAGGTCTACGACGGCGGCGCCACGCTCTTCGTCCATTGCAACGGCGATGCCGCCATCGACGCGATGCTGGAGGCCCATCGCTTCGCCTCGGGCGGCGAGCCCGCGAAGCCCCGCGGCACGGTCGGCATCCACTCGCAATTCATCCGCCCCGATCAGTTGCAGAAATACAAGGCATGGAATATCACGCCCTCCTTCTTCACGATCCACTGCTTTTACTTCGGTGACACCCACGTGGCCAACCGCGGCCGAACACAGGCGGATTTCATCAGCCCGATGAAGTCGGCCCTGAAGCTCGGCATGCGACCCGCCAACCACACCGATTTCAACGTCGCGCCGCTCGACCAGATCTTCACGATGCACACGGCGGTGAACCGTCTTTCCCGGTCTGGTCAGATGATCGGGGCCGACGAGCGGATCACGCCACTCGAGGCGTTGGAAGCGATCACGATCGATGGGGCCAGGCTCTATGGTGAAGAGGCGCAGAAGGGCTCGATCGAGGTCGGCAAGCTGGCCGACCTGGTCGTGCTCTCCGCCAACCCGCTCACGGTGCCACCGGCGACTCTTCGTGCGATGCACGTCGAGGAGACGATCAAAGAGGGGAAGACAGTTTGGAAGCGGTCCCAGACACCGCGGTGACGCTCGCAAAGTGAGCGGCGGCGTTCTTGCCCATGGATCTGCTTCTCCGCGACACCGACACGTCGTGGACACTTTCGCCTCGAAGCACCACTCGAGGACCGTTGTATCAATGCAGCCCGGGCGACGACTGTTCAGAACTCCTTGGAAGCCTCTTGGAAGGCCTCCCGCACATCATCCCACGCTGACTGAGCCCCCTTCTCCAAATGGTCCCACGCATCCCCAGTGGATGTGCGAAGTTCGTCGAGCTTATCGCGGGCTACTTTCTGCTTCGCCTTCAGGTCAGCCATCTTTTCATTCCATTGAGTGCTGGCTTTGTCCTTCAGGGCGTGTCCTTTTTCGTGGAGCTTTGCGATTGCGACCTCCATCTCCACGAGACCAGCCTTGAGCCGCATCTCAAAGTCTTCCTTGGCCTGCACGGCAGCATCCTTGGCCGTGTCCACGGCCTTTTCAGTGTCGCGGCGAACATTCTCCGTCGAGACCTTGCGCACCGTATGCTCCACCGGAGCCCTCGTGCAGCCACTACCGTTGAAAAGGACCGCTGCACTGAGCAGCCACCAGGAGCGAAGTTTCATGGGATTCCCTCACGTTCGATATTGAACACAGCGTTGGACGAAGACAACGATACCCCTCTGCCCGCCTTGGGAGGGCGATGGGCTCTTTCCGCTCGGCTCTCCATGCACACTGCATGCAGGACACTTGAAGTGCCACGTGAGCGAAGGCAGGCACATGGCCATCGCAATGCGTGAGCCAACGCGGCCACTCTGCTGAAGTGCGGAAAGTGTCTCCCGTGATGAGACTTATGCCCGCCCGCTGCCACACGATTCCGGTTCGGATTCGGGGCTCCTGCGTACCATCGCACGTCCAGCCGGGACACGAGTCACGTGCGCCGCGCGGTCAGGATGTCTTGTTTGTGGGGCGACGCAGCACGTCACCGCCGATGGAATGAACGTTCGAACCGGTCAGGCGTGTGTGTCCGCGATCCAGAGCATTCCTGCATGGGCGCACACATTGATGCTCACGGCGACAGGAGTCGTCGCAGTTGCTTGATCGCCGCGTCGAGATTCGTCGAGGCCGCGTCCTCACAGAGCTGCATTTCCATCGCGATTTCCTGACGAGTACGGCCCTCCAGCCACAGTTCCGCGAGCCGCCGGAACTGGGGGTCCAGACGGG
>CAYSPN010000736.1:0-5369 GCA_964432895.1 uncultured Candidatus Kuenenia sp. | reverse complement strand
AGCACCGGATACGGATCAGTGGCAGAGAGGACGAACGTGTCGCCTCCCTGATTGCTGGCATAGATGCGGCCTTCGGCGAGGATCGGCGACGCGGAGAATTCGCCGCCGAGTCGTTTCTGCCAGAGGGCCTTGCCGGTTGCGGCGTCGAGCACGCTGGCCGTGCCTGCATCGCCGACCAGGAAGAGTCTCTCACCGACCAGCAACTGCGAGGAGCGTGAGCCGGTTCCTTGCGAGGATTTCCAGGCGATGTGCGTGCCGCTCACGTCGCCGGTGCCGTCGGGCCGCACGGCCAGGAATTTCATGCCGCCGGCGGCCGTGTTGATATAGACCAGTCCGTGGGCGAACAGCGGCCGCGCCGAGGCATTCATGCCACCGTGCTTCACCCGCCAGAGTTCCTCACCCGAGGTCGGATCGTAGGCGATCGTGGCGCCGGCGCTGGGGATGACCACCTGGTCGCGGCCCTGGCTCGTGATCACGGTGGCCGTGGGATAGGCCTTCTTGGCGTCGCCATCGGTGGTGCCGTAGTCGATGTCGCGATCCTTCCGCCACATGGTCTTGCCCGTCGCCTTGTCGAGGGCGACGACATACTGCAGATCGAACCCGTCGAGGGCCACGATCAGCAGATCGCCGTGGATGATGGGCGACGAGCCGGGGCCGCGGAAGTGGTCGCAGGGAAGGTCCTGTCGGGTCCAGAGGATCTTTCCAGACTCGGTGTCGAGGCAGGCGGTGCCCGCGCTGCCGTAATGCAGGTAGAGCCGGTCGCGTTCGATGACGGGCGTGCACGATGCGTAGCTGTTGAACGGATGGCAGAACTGTGGTGTGGCGATTTCGAACACGGTGATGTCGTGCACGATCCGGCCGCTGTCGCGGGCCACGCCTACCGCCGACAGTCGCGTGCCGTCTTCGGTGGCGTTTGCGAGCCAGACGAGCCGGTCCCAGATCACCGGCGACGACCAGGCCTTGCCGGGAATCGCCATCTTCCAGGCGACGCCCTGCGACTCACTCCACTCCAACGGGAGGTTGTGCTCCTGCGAGACGCCGTCACCGGTGGGGCCACGAAACGCAGGCCACGGCGTGGCGGCCTGGGCAAGGCTCGCCAAACCAGTCATGGCGAGCCATGCACAGGCCACGCAGCAGGCCACGCAGCAGGCCAGCGGCACGGCACCGCGGAGGGCGGCACGAAACAGCGAGACGACGTCAGGAGTTGTCAGCATCGTGATGCATTCCGGAGGAGCGTGTCGTTGGCGTGTCGCCGCCCACGAGGAGAAACGGGGGACGCGGGCCCCCGGCCGTCATCGCGATTCGCTGCCACCATGGGATGTGTCCGGCTGGTGCGATTGGAAGGTGTCGACATAGACCAGATCGGCCACGGAGCCGTCGTTGGTCCAGAACCGGGCCCGGATAGCATAGAGCCGGTTCTTCTCCACAATACAGGCAAATGGCTCGCGGTACCGCACGCCGGGATTGAGCTGATAGCACCCGTTGCCGAAGTCCTCGTTGGACGCCAGCAGATTGCGTTTGCGCAAGAGCGGCTTCGGGTTGCCGTCGCCGGCAGTCCAGTCAAACCAGGGAACAGATGGATCGGCTTCGTCCGCAGCAGGCTGCCTGGCTGCGGACGAGCCGCGACCGAGCGGTTCGATCTCCACGATGGAAATCTCCAGGCCGAGGTTTTGATCGTCGGCATTGCGAGGAAATTTCGGCTTGATCGCGACCTTGCCGATGTTCCGAAGGAACACATCGACGTTCAGGAGCACGTCGTCGCCGCGCAGCGGGTGAACGCTGGGAGACACGTTCACCTCCATCGTGGGGTCGTGAGTGCGCTCCACTGTGAAGTTGGTGTAGGTCCACCACGCCGCCACGATCAGGGCGATGCCACTCAAAACCTTGCCCACGAGGTCGGCCCAGAGACGGGCCAACTCGAGGCGATCCAAACGGGTGTTCTGGTCCACGCGATCGTCCTCATTGAGGGCAGCGAAACCACGGACAGTGTAGCCGCCAATCGTCGACAGTGATGAGCGAGTCGGTGCCCCTCGATCACTTGGGCCGCCAACGCTCGTCAAAGAATCCCGCAGCGAGGATTTTTCCGGGCACCTGCGAGCCACGGCCTTCGGTGGCACTCACGATGGCCCAGTCGGGAAGCATCGGGATCTGCCGGGCGTTGTTGAGGTAGGCATACTCGCGGAACGTGAAGCCGCTGTTGAGCACGACGTAGTGGTCGGGGTTGAGCGGGTTGGGATACACGAGGATCGGGACCGCGGCAGTCGCATCGACGCGGTGCGGGCCGATCGACCAGGCGTCGCCGTCGCGGCGCAGCGGCAGGCCCGGCATCACCCGAGCGATGAGCGGATTGGAGTCGGCGGTGCCGAACAGAATGAGGTTCCGTTCGGCCATGTCCTGCGGCGTGACGTCGGCAGCCCGCCGCTCGACGATATCGCCACGAAAATGCCGCCGCCACTCACGGATGGCGCGGGCATATTCCTCCTTGGCCCACACATCGACGGCCGATGCCCCGTCGGGCGTCGCCTCCGGGCCGACGAAGACGAACGGCTCCATGAAGGCATCGTCGATCGGGCCTTGCAGGCCAGGCCGCTTCCGGAGTGACGCCGAGTCCTGCTTCAGGGTGTGCGTGAGCGCCTCATCCCGCCGCCATCCGCCGTCCGCGGCGACGAACGCCGCCTCCCAACTGCCGCCCGGTGTCGGCGGGACGGTGATGGTCGTGCCGTCGATGCGGACCTGAACGGGAGCCTCGAAGTCGAGCAGCCGAGAGTCGCGTGGAATGGCGATTCGCAGGCGGGTGACGTTGGTGGTGGTGACGTCGATCGTCCCAGGTGGACTGGCCTTGGCCTGCACGCGGGCCTTGCGCCAGTGCTCACCGAGCCCCTCGATCGTGAGCCAGGTGTGCGTTGGATATCGCAGCGTGTAGGTGGTGAAATCGATCTCGGCCGGCGTGGCGGGCCGTCCGTGCGTCGCCTCGGCTGCGAGGAATTTCTCGATCTCGGCCAGGGACTCGGGATGGATCTTGTGGGCCGTCTGCGGTCCGATGACGTGCGGGATCGTAAAGCCGCGTGCCTTGCAGGCGGCCTCCATCACGTCGGCGGCCTGCTTCTGGCGATCGAGTTCGCCGCTGTAGGCGATCGTGGGGAGGTGCCGCAGGTTATCCGCCCAGTCGGGGCAGTCGTACCAATGGAGCAGCGACCGCTGCGGCTCTCCGGGATTGAAGTCCTCCCCTTGGAACCCGCGGAGGAACGCCATCGTCTCACTGAATCCCGCTCCGGGTGTGGCGGCGAGCCATGTGCCCGGGTAGTGCACCGCGAGCTGCCAGCAGCCGGCGCCTCCCATTGAGAACCCGCGGATCGTGACCCGGTCGTCGTCGATCGGCAGCAGCGTCTTGACGTGGGCGATCGCCTCCAGCACATCGACCTCGCCGGCAAACTTGAAGGCGTTGCAATAGCGGCCGTAGGGATGGAGCACGACCGTGTTGGCCGGGGCGATCGGGCCCGCATCGTTGAGCCGTTGGTGCACGAACTGCACCTCACCGACCTTCTCGCCCCGACCGTGCAGCCAGACGTCGAGCCGGCGGGGCGTCTTGTCGGAGAGGTCGAAGTCGGCCGGTAGGACGAGGCCGTAGGGCTGGATCGATCCATCGATTCGCGACCGGAAGCCGCCGACCACGAGCCGCGGCTTCCCAGTCGCACCGGTTGCGTCGTCGAAGAGTTGTGGCCCCCGACGGCCCTGCGCGAGCATGCCGAGCCGTTTGCGTGCATAGTCGAGCAGCCGCTCCGCCTGCTCGATCTCCTTCGGGTCGTAGAAAAATCGGTCCTCGACGGCCAGCCGCACGGCGCGGGCGAACACGAGCACTTCAGCTCGGTCGGCGTCGCTCGCCTCGGGGACAATAGCGACGTCCCGGGCCAGCGCATCGGCGGCCCCGAGGAGTCGCTGCCGCGTGGCGTCGTCGAGTTCAATACCGACAGGGGGAATCGGGCGTACTGCAGCGGGCAGATTGTCGCCGGGGCCGTCTGCCAAAAGCAGCGACGGCATGGCGAGCATGACCAACACGACCGTCGTCGTGACGATCGCGAGGGCAGCGGCAAGGTGATGAAATGGTGATCGCATATGTCCTCGCGACGGCAGGCAGTGTGGCAGAGCCTAGCACCTGGTGCATTCCGGCGACACTTGCACAAGCGTTGTTGGACGTCCTATCATCAGCTTGGCTGAACGTCCACAGCACCGCTGACGATCGTGCCGCGACGATGGTTGACGGGCCGCGGGTATCACCGACTTCTGGAGGTTCCGCCTTGAAGATCACCTTTGCCTGCCCGCAGTGCGCCAAGCCGCTGGTGGCTGACGTGGCGTTGGCGGGCCGGACCGGCCGCTGTCGCCATTGCGGGCACCGCGCGGTGGTGCCGAACGGTCAGCCACCGTCTGGCGGGCCGGGGCCAGCCGCGAGGGCACCAGGTGCCGATTGGCGGGCAGCGGTGGCGAGCCAGTTGCCGGTCTCCACCCCGCGTGGTGCGGCGGCTGACCGTGCAGAAGCGATGCCAGCGTCGGATACGACCGACGGTTACAGTCTCCGTCCGGTCACGCCGATTGGCGTGCCGGCGCTCGCCGCGTCGGACTGGGACAACGCGGAACTTGGGCCGGCCATCGCCTCGCCGCCGACCGTCTTCACGTCGCCGACACAGGCCGGTGCGAAGCCGTCTCGCGGCGACGGAAAGCAGCCGCGTGTTGCCACGAAGTCATCTCGCGTCGCCATGCCGACAGAGGCCGCCAGCCCACCGTCAGCGGATTTCTTCGCGGCGTTGAAGAACAGCGTCACTGTGTTGGCAAACAGAGTGACGCCGGTGGCGAACAGTTTCGCGTTGGGGACCACGCCGGCGGTGCCGAGCGGGGCGTCGCCGATACTCGTCGCCTACCGGTTGTTCTTCGGCTTGCTGGGGCGGGTGACGACCTGGATCAGTGAGACAAGCTATACGGTGTCGTTCATCCTCATCATTCTGGCGGTCGCCAGTGGAATGGTGGGCCGGCATGCGCTCGCCACCACGGTGTGCGGCGTGATCGTCGCGCTCAACCTCGTCGGCCTCGCAGGGGACATCGTCAGCCTCGTCACCCTTTCGTTCAGAAAGAATCCGCTGCAGGGCGGGCTCTTCCTGATCCCGCCGTTCACGCTTTACTACCTGTGGACCGATTGGTATCGCTACCGCGACACGGTCCTCCGGATGCGGATCCCGCTGATCACGCTCGCGCTTGTCGTCGCGGCGTACCTGTCCGTGCCGTGGCTCCGCGGTGGCATCAAAAACGAGCTTCCCGCCGTCGCGTCGGTCGAACAGGCGGTCGATCGCGTCGAGGAGAAACTCGGCAGCGAGAAGGGC
>CAYSPN010000735.1:0-11309 GCA_964432895.1 uncultured Candidatus Kuenenia sp. | reverse complement strand
CCCGAGCTGCCGCCAGACGAACCGTGGAGCGAATGCCGGTAGGCCCGCCGCGCCATCTTGGCCGCATGGTGCGAGCCCCAGCTGCCATGCGAGCCGGAAGAGCCAGACGAACCATAGCTGCCACCCGACGAGCCGTAGGAGCTGTAGGAACTGTAGCCGCCGGACGACCCGCCCGAGGAGCCGCCGGACGAGCCACCCGAGCTACCGCCCGAAGACCCACCCGAGCTACCACCTGAGCTTCCACCCGAGGAACCGTAGCCACGATAACGATGATGCCAGCCAGCATCAGCGTCGCAGGCCGTCGCTGCGACCGCGACAAATGTGACAACCCCAGCCACCCGCAACCACCGACGATGGACCAACATCTGAATCACGCTCCCTTGAAAAGTGTGGATCGCCCGTTTTTCAGCCGCAGACGGCTGGGACGCTAAAAACTGCCGGCACGAGGCAAGAATAGTTTGCGGATTTGGTAAATCAAGAAGGATGGGGAATGTGTGCGGCCGCTTTTTCGCTCCATTCGGCAGTTGCGTAGGGCCCACGCACTGCGGCGAGATCGCCCGATGCCGGTGCCCGAAAAAGCGCAAAAACGGCAGAATCAGCGGGAAATTCCCGTCACCTGAACGTCATCCACGTCGAGCTGCCCGGTAGCCCCGAGGAGTCCGATCTGAACGATGGCCTCACGAGCCCAGACAGGCACAGGGATCGTTCCCTCGACTCGCCGCCACGGACCGTTCCCCTTCCATAGCCCCACCTGGCCATTCTGCGACCGACTGCGTTCGTCGTTGAAAAACCGCACCACGAGTCCGGGAAAATCGTCTGGGTTTGGCCCGGCTCCAATGCCATCGCCGCGTAGCTGCAGCGAAAATCCGACTCGGCCAATCGTGCGGCCGTCCACCGGAAAGCCCTGGAAGAGCTGGGACGGTCGCCCGGGCTGCTCGTTTTCCAGACGAAGGTAGCTGCGACCTTCCGGCGCATCATGGCCCTCGACGACCTGAAACTGCCGCCCGTAGTACCAGGCAGCGGGCACGTTGGCATCGGGAAGCAACTCCTCGAACCCGCCGTTGTGCAACGCCGGCTTCGTGCCGTCAGGCTGCACTCTCCTCCCCTGCTCTGCCGCGCCCGTCATCGGCACGAACAGGCTCGGCACGAGCGACTCCCGTTCCATCACGCCATTCCGCTTCGACAACAGCACCAGCGTCTGCTCGTAGCGCTCGCCAACCGGGATGATCATGCGGCCCCCTTCGGCGAGCTGATCCACGAGCGGCTGCGGAATGTTTTCCGGGGAGCAGGTGACGATGATCTTGTCGAACGGAGCGTGCTCGGCCCAGCCTTGGAAGCCGTCGCCGATCTTCGTGACGACGTTGCGGTAGCCCAGCCGCGCGAGCGTGCGAGCGGCCTTCTCGCCGAGCATGCGACTGATTTCGATGGAGTAGACCGTGCCCACCAGCGGTGAGAGCACGGCAGCCTGATACCCGCTGCCGGTCCCGATCTCCAGCACGCGGTCGGTCGGCTTCGGCTCAATTTTTTCGGTCATGTACGCCACCACGAACGGACCCGAAATGGTCTGCGATGCGCCGATCGGCAGGGCCATGTCGTAATAGGCGAAGGGTCGCTGAGGAGCCGACAGGAATTCATGCCGCGGCACGAGCCGCATGCTTTCGAGCACACGCGGATCGGTCACTCCACCGCCGGCGATGTCGTCACGAACCATCCTCTCGCGGGCTTCGACAAAGCGATCGGCCGTCGGCGGGGCGGTCCACGCCCACGGCGCGGCCACGACAGCCATCGCCAGCCACCACGCCGGCACCAGCAGCCCGGCACGAGTCATCGCCATCCCTGCCCTGCCCATGGTTTTCGCCTCACGTGCTCTCCGCCTCACTTGGACGGCAGGATGTTCACCAGCTCGATCTCGAAAATCAGCAGCTCGTTCGGCTCGATGACCGGCGGCGAGCCCTCTTCGCCGTAGCCCAGCTGCGGTGGCACGTAGATTCGCCACTTTCCGCCGGTCTTCATCAGCGGCAGTGCCTCCTGCCATCCGGGCACGACGCCCCGGAGGGGAAACGAAGCGGGATCGCCTTTCGGGTCGGTGGCGTCGAATTCACGGCCGTCGATGTGGGTGCCGCGGTAGTGCGCAACCACGGTATCGTCGAGTGTCGGGCTCCCACCCGTGCCCGCGCGGATCACCTCATACTGCAGCCCGCTCGGACGGGTTGTCACCCCCTGTTTCCGCCCATTCGCCTGGGCAAATTCCGTCGCCTTGGCGAGGTTGACCTTGGCGGCCTCGCGCATCCGTCGGCCGAACTCCTGCTCCCGCTCACGCATGCGGGCGTCGAAGGACTCGAGCACCTGGCGGATCTGTTGTTCGTCGAGTCGCGGCCGCGCCTCCGTCACCGCGTCCGCCAGACCACGCGCGAGCGCCGCGGCATCGACAGCAGGCTCCTGTCCCTTGAAGTCGGCGGCAATACGGCTTCCGATCCGCAGGCCGAGCGCGTAGCCGAGCGTCGCCGCGGGCGTATCGAGCCCCTCTGCCTGCGGCTTCGCCGCAGGCAGTGCGCCCGGGGATTGCTCCGCCGCAAGCGGCCCTGCGATGAGGCAGCTGGCTACCAGCACACCGGCCCTGAAAGGCATTTGAAACGTCAGAAATCGATGTGACAACCGCTCGTTCATGCTGCACTCCTGAGGCGTCTTTCATCCCACTCCATCACATTTCCGTCGCCGCACTCCGTCCCGGACGCCCGATCGCCCCCTTCGTGAGTTCGAGGAACGCCGTCTCCAGGTTGACCTCTTGCTCCCGCATCGAGATCAGATGATGCCCGTCGGCAATCAGCTTTGCCGCCAGCGGCGAGGGATCCTCCACGCCGTCAGCGAGGGTCACCAGAATCTCGCCATCGCGAACCGCCACCTCCGCCGCCTCTGGCGATGTCTCGAGCAATCGGGCCGCCTTCTCCGGGGGGCCGGCCAGCCGAAAGCGGATCACCGGCCGACCGCGGACCTGCGCCAGGAGATCCTGCACGTTGCCGCAGGCCAACAGACGGCCGTATTCGATGATGCCGACTCGATTGCAGATGTCGGCCAACTCCGGAAGGATATGGCTGGAGACGAGAATCGTCTTGCCGAGCCCCTGCAACCGCTTGAGCAGTCCGCGCATCTCGATCCGCGCCCGGGGATCCAAGCCGCTGGCCGGCTCATCGAGCAGCAGTACCTGGGGATCGTGCAAGAGCACCCGGGCCAGCCCCAGTCGCTGCGTCATGCCGCGGGAAAGGCTGGTCACCAGTTCGTCGCGTTTGAAGGCAAGGTCGACCAGTTCCAGTGACCGCTCCGCCACCCGCCGCCGCTCGGGGCCGTCGATCCGATAGGCCGCCGCGAAAAACTCCAGGTATTCGATCACCCGCATGTCGTCATAGACGCCGAAGATGTCGGGCATGTAGCCGATCGCTCGGCGGATCTCGCGAGGATGCGTGTAGATAGAGTAGCCGCAGACGTAGGCCTCACCCCATGTCGGGGCCAGCAGCGTGGAGAGGATACGGATGGTGGTCGTCTTGCCGGCACCGTTGGGTCCGATGAAACCGAAAAGATCACCCTTTTCCAGTTTGAGGTCGAGCGACTCGAGGGCGTAGAAGTCGCCATATTTTTTGGTCAGGTCGATCGTTTCGATCATGGCAGGATTCAGTTGGAGGAGGTGGCGGGAGCGGAGGTGGAGGCGGAGACTGTCGGCCGGACGAGCGGGATCACGATCCGCCAAATGGTGGACTGACCGGACATGGGCGGCACCTGTATCGACGTGTCGGGGCGGTCAAGCGACTGCGGCCGGCACTGCCAGTCGATCAGGGCGGGCCCGCGGCCCACGAGCACGGCACGGTCGAGCGGCAGGAGTGGCGACAGGTCAAACCGGGCGAGCCGTCCCGATTCGAGGGATGTGTAGCCGCTGCCTCCCGCAGCCTCGTGGAATCCGGCGATCTCAAGGATCCGCAGCGGATCCCGCTCGGCGACATTCCAGCGGACGTTGATCTCGCGTTCCTTGTTCTGCGTGCGACGGGTCAGCGCCCCGGCGAGCGAGCGGGGGCCTCGGCCCGCGGCCGGACTGAAAGACTGCCCTGCATTCAGTACGCCCACGTCGTAGAGCCAGCCAGCATGGACGAGCACGCAGCCCTCGAGCGGAAACGGCAGCCTGCTGGTCACCTCGCCTCGCAGGGTCCCCTGCCCTTGCCGCGCGAGCGTCGACTCCACCGCCGCGGTTGCCGTGTGGCCGATGATCTCTGCCTCGAACAGTCGGCTCGACGAGGCGGCGATCGGAATGCCGTTGAGCGCTGCGGCCGAACCGCCATACCCGTAGTTGGCCGCCGCCAGCGAAGGATGGGGCGACGGGGCATCGGTACCGCCGATGCCCCGGCCGCAGGCAGCAAACCAGGTGACATCCCGCTCCGTTGGCCGCGGGGTGCCGTCATCGGCGATGGCGATGGGAAAGCGGCCTTGGTCAGCCGCGACCGCCAGATCCAGCCGCGCATTCACCGGCGACCAGATACCCGCGAACGAGGCAACTCGCACCAGACCGCTGTCCACGTCGAGATCAACCAACGAGGCATCGGATGTCTGCCATGCCGTTCCCTTGAACCGCTGCCCGGCGGACCACGCCAGCCCGCTCGCGGCGGCGACCATCAGCGGCAGTGACACCCACGCGAGCCACGACGATCGCAGGCCACCGGCCGAACCACCACGTCGCCGGCCCGAAACCAGCCACCAGTCGAGCGGATAGAGGCAGGCCCCATACAGGATGCCCAGCCCGGCGATCAACTCGAATGGAATCGGTGCCACGCCTGGAAAACGATCGATTGCCTGCCGAAGCTGGCCTGCCAGATCAAGCGAGCCACGATCAGTCTCGCCGGCCCGTCCGGCATCCTGCGCCACCCTACGGCCGCGGAGCATCTCGACGAGCAGGGAGTCGCTTCCTGACCAGTCGCGCCATGGAGCCTGATCGATATCGACGCCGACCCAGACGAGCGTGCCCAGCCCGTGCGCCCGCCGCACGACCAGCGGCAGGTCGGCCGGGCCACGTCCTTCGAAGGCATCGACACTTCCTTCGATCGCCTGAGGGTTCTTGAACAGTGGCACCTCCAGCCCCGTGAACGCCCCCTTGTCGAGCGGCCGGCTCGCACGCGCATACGCTTCGATGGCGTTGCCCCGTCGCAACGGCACCAACTTGGCGATCGACCCCGGCAGCCACGAGGCCGCCGGGGTGCCTCCGCGTTCGACGTCGGCCGCCGACATGCCCGCGATGAACACGAGTTGACCTCCGTGTCGCACCCAGGCGTCGACACCCTGAAGCACGGCGGGATCGAATGCCGCGACCGAGCGACCGCAGACGATGATCGAATCGGCACCGTCGAAGGCCTGGGCCGTCCGACCCAGGGTGGCCGCCCCCCCTGCCCCGGCCCCGCTCACCCGCGGGTTGATCGCCACGACCCGCGGACGTGTGCCGTCATCCCTGGTGAGCAGCCGCGAGGCCCGCTCGGCGGCGGGCAGGTCGCCGAGCACGAGCATCACCGATTCGGTCGCAGGGACCGGCGCCGGCAACGACTGCGGCGCTGAAGCCGTTCCGCCATCGGCTCCCCGTATCTCTTCCACGAGCACCCTCGCGTTGGGTCGGCCGAAGCGGACGGTCAGCCGCGCCACCGGCCTGCCATCGGCGCCAGTCTCGACCGGTGCCGCAGGAGACCGGACATACTGGCCGTCAGGATCTTCGACCCACACGCACACAGCCCGCGGCAAGTCTGCCGCCGACGTTGGAAACTCGACGGTGAGCGGGGTCCACGAGCCCGTTCGGTAGACGCCGTCGAATCCGACCCGCAGATGGGGCCGCGCATCGAGGTGATCCGCCGCGACGGCTTCACCCATCACCAGACCCGCGAGCGTCAGCACGAGTGCGATCATGGCTTCTCCGCATCCGGGCAGATGCACTCCAACTGGCCGCAGCCGGGGCAGCCAGTCCCATACTTTCTCGCCACGGCCTCTTCCAGATCGACGTCGACGACGTTCGCGATCGTGGCCAGCCAGGCTAGAACGTCGGCAAATTCGAGCGTCCGCTCCTCATGGGTACCGCTGCGGAGTGCCGTGGCCAGTTCGCCGATTTCCTCCGTCAGCCACATGAACGTTCCCTCCACGCCGCGTGAAGCGTCCTTGTCGTGATACATGGCACGGATCAACTGCTGGAATTCGCGAAGAGTCATCGGGGGCACGCCTGCGCAGAAAGGAAAAGGTCACGCCGGTGGAGTCTGCCAAACCGGCGATCGTGGCACAAACCACGGGTAGATTGCTGGCACCACGAAGGCCGTCAGGAGCGTCGACGTGACAATGCCGCCGATCACCACGGTGGCCAGCGGCCGCTGAATTTCCGCACCGGCGCTCGTCGCCATCGCCATGGGAAGGAAGCCGAGGCTTGCCACGAGCGCCGTCATCAGCACCGGCCGGATGCGAACCTCGGCGGTGGTGATCGCCGCCTCTCGCGGCGCGAGTCCGCCCTGCCTCGCATGCTCCGCCCCGGCGACCCATACCAACCCATTGAGTACCGCCACGCCAAAGAGGGCCACGAAACCGACGCCGGCCGCGATCGAAAACGGCATCCCCCGCAACGCGAGCGCTGCGATGCCGCCAGACGCCGCCACCGGCACCGCGAAGAAGATGAGCGATGCCAGTCGGAGCGACTTGAAACTGGTGTAGAGCAGCAGGGCGATCAACCCCAGGACCACGGGCGTGATCAGCATCAGTCGGCGGCTGGCGGAGAGCAGGTTTTCGAAATCGCCTCCCCACCGCAATGTGTAGCCGGTTGGAAGTCGAACCTGCTTCGCGATGGCCCTCTGCGCCTCCTGGACGAAGCTGGCTACGTCGCGACCGCGGACATTCGCCGATACGAACGTGCGACGTCGCGAGTTTTCATGCTCGACGGACGGCGGGCTCTCGGCCCTCGTGATATCGGCGAGTTCGCCGAGCGGCACCGGCCGTCCCCCCGTCGCCCCGACCGGGATCTGCGGCAGGCGCTCGGCGTTCTCGCGCCACTCGGGCGGGAATTTCACCACCAGGGGATAGCGGGGCCGCCCCTCGTAGATGACGCCGGTTTGGATGCCACCCATGGCCGACACCGTCCGCATCACTTCGATGCCATCGATGGCATGGCGAGCCAGTTGGTCGGGCCGGGCATCGATCTGCATCGTCTGCACATTGGCCTGCCAGTCGGCCCGCACGTCGGCCGATCCGCGGATGCCCTGGAGCACGCCCTCGATCTGTTTGCCGAGATCCCCCAGCCTGTCGAGGTCGTCTCCGTAGATCAGCACCGCGACGTCCGCCTTCACGCCCGCCACGAGTTCGTCGACTCGCATCTCGATCGGCTGGCTGAAGCCGAAGTTGGCCCCCGGCACCGCGGCGGTCAGCGATGCCGACATCCGCTCCACGAGCTGATCCCGAGTCACGCCGGCCGGCCACTCGGCATGAGGCTTGAGCATCACCCAGACGTCGGTCTGCTGCACACCCATGATGTCGTTGGCGATCTCCGGCCGGCCTGTCTTGCAGAAGACGGTTTTCACCTCCGGATATTCGCCGAGCGTCTTCTCGATCCGCGTCGTGATCGGCACCGAATCTTCAAGCGTGGCGCTTGGCAGGCGGACGACCTCGATGAGCAGGTCCCCTTCGTCGAGCCGTGGCATGAACTCCGCACCGAGATTCAGCGCCACCGGGATGCTCGCAGCCACGAGTCCGGCGGCCAGCATCGACACCACAACCGGATGGTAGACGGCCAGTTTCGCCAGCGGATGGTAGGCCCGATGGAACAGCCGCATCAGCAGCGGCTCATGTTCCTCCTCGCGGGGCAGCACCGTCGCCGCCAGCACCGGCATGAGCGTGAGCGAGATGATCAGCGAGCCGGCCAGGGCGAAGAGCACCGTCAGGGCCATCGGCCGAAACAGCTTTCCCTCTGTGCCCTCGAGGAACAGGATCGGCAGGTAGACGATCGCGATGATCAGTTCGCCGAACATCGTCGGACCGCGGACCTCGATCGCGGCGTCGCGGACGATCGCCAGCTTCGATTCCGTCGGCCCCGCCAGGCCGAGCCGCCGCACGCAGTTTTCCACCATGATCACGGAACTGTCGACCACGAGGCCGAAGTCGATCGCCCCGAGGCTCATCAGGCTCGCCGAGATGCCGGTGGCCCACATGAGATTGGCGGCAAACAGCATCGACAGCGGGATCGCCAGCGCGACGATCAGCCCGGCGCGGACATTTCCCAGCAGCACGAGCAGCACGCCGACCACCAGCAGGCCACCTTCGGCCAGGTTATGGAGCACGGTGTCGAGCGTCCGTGCGATCAGGTCCGACCGGTCATAGAGAATGTCGAGTTCGACCCCAGGGGGCAGGGTTGTGCGGATCGTGTTCAGCCGCTCCTTGGCCGCCGTCACCACCCGCCGGCTGTTCTCGCCGCGGACCATCATCACCATCCCGGTGACCACCTCGCCGCGGCCATCCCGCGTGGCGGCGCCCTGCCGCACCAAGGGCGCGATCACGACATCGCCGATGTTGCGGATGAGCACCGGGACGCCCCCTGGTGGACTCCGCACGACCACCTGCTCGATGGCGTCGACGTCCGCCAGGAGTGCCTGCCCGCGGATGAACCGCTGCTCGCCGTTTTTGACGATGTAGCCGCCGCCTGTGCTGACGTTGTTGCGTTCGAGTGCCGCCAGCACCTCGCCCAGCGAAATTCCCTGTGCCGACATCCGGTCGGGGTCGACGCGAACCTCGTAGCTCTTCGCGTAGCCGCCATGGCTGTTGATGTCGGTCACGCCCGAAACCTCCCGCATCGCCGGCGCGATCTCCCATTCCAGGAGGCTGCGGAGGTCCATCAGGTTCCGCCCCGCTCCCTTCACCTCGAACTGGAGAATCTCCCCGAGCGCAGTGCTCAGCGTCCCGAGCTTCGGGTCGGCATCAGCCAGCGTGATCCGGCTCTTCGCCTCCGGCAATCGCTCCGCCACGAGCTGCCGGGCCAGGAAGATGTCGGTTCCCTCCCGAAAGACGATCGTCACCAGCGAGATGCCGAGCCGCGAGATGCTTCGGATCTCCTCCACGTTGGGCAGGCCGCTCACGGCCAGTTCAACGGGATAGGTGACAGACCTCTCCACCTCGAGCGGCGGAAGCGTGCCCGCCTCCGTCACGATCTGCACCTGGGTGTTGACGAGATCGGGGACTGCATCCACGGGCACGTGGGTGGCGGCGTAGAGGCCGCCCAGCGACATCAGCACGAACAGCGCAATCACCAACGCCCGGTTGGCCAGTGACCATTCGATAAGACCTGACAGCATCAGCCAAACCCCCAGGCGAACATCGCCGCCAGGCCCATCACTCGGTTTCCTTGTCGAGCAGCAGTTCGCTCTTGAGCACGAACGCGCCCCGCGACACCACCTGCTGTCCGGCCGCCAGACCGCTGGTCACCTCGAGCGAATCGCCGCTTTCGATGCCGGTGGTCACGTCCACCCGGCGAAACCGTTCCGCCCCTTCTGGCACGAATACGAATGACTTCCCGTCATGCCGCATCACCGCCGACACCGGCACCGCCAAAGCCTGCCGCAGGTCACCCTGCGGCAGATCGACCCAGACAAACATGCCTGGCTTGTAGTGGGCGTCTGTGTTCTTGAGTTCAGCCACCAGCGGCACGCTTCGTGACTCGGCCTCGACCGTCGCGCCCACGTGGTTCACGACGGCAGTCGCCTCATGCACGTCGGCGCCCGGCACCACCACCCGCACGACTTGCCCGTCGGATACCTCCACCGCCGTCCACTGTCGCTCGTGGATCTGTGCCCGCACCCAGAGGACGCTCGTGTCGGCCACGACGAACAGCCGGTCGCCTACGCGGGCCCGCTCGCCCCGCGAGATGAAAACATCCTCGACCAAGCCGTCGAAGGGCGTCCGCAGCACGAGGGCGCTCAGGGAAGTGGAGTCGCCTGGGCTTTCGCCTTCCTCCTCGCCCGCGGGATCGAGTTCCAGCCTGCTGCCGACGAGCGTGCGGAGATTCTCCCGCGAGATCTGCACCAGCCGGTCGGCCTGCTCGAGCGATGCCCTGGCCCGATCGCGCTCCTGATGGGTCAGAAACCGTGCTTCCTCGCAGGCGGCGGTGAAGTTCGCCTTCGCTATCTCGAGGTTGCTCGCCCGCTCCTCGATGATTCTTCCTGACAGCACGCCACCCTCCCCGAGCGACTTCGTTCCGGCGCTGACCTTCTCGATGTAGATCAGCCGGGAATAGGCGCCCAGAATCTTCTCGCGATACGCCCCCAGCACGCGGTCCTGGAACTGCCGTTCGATGTCGGACAACGGCGGATGGCTGACGAGGGCGTCGAGCAACGACTCAACGTTGTCGCCGATGGTGGTCGCCCAGTCAGCGGCTTTCTTTTCGATCAGCCGGTTGTCTTCGCGGCGGCGCACCTCGTCGCGGGCCATGCCCACGTCCGGGCTGGAAAGCTCGGCCAAGGCATCGCCCTTCGATACCCTCTGCCGCACCCGCACGAATACCCGCGAGACGATGCCGTCGACGGGCGACGCGTAATCGAGTCGGTGGCGGGCGTCATAGTCGATCCGGCCGGGCACCGTGAGGTGTTCGCGAAGCGGACGGATTTCCGCCGTCGCCAGACCGATATCGGCTGCCTTCTGCGCGGCCGCCGGCAGGCTGACGAGCGTGGCCGCGCCGCCCGCCGTCTTCGCCGTGGCGCCACCGCCTGCCGGTTCGTTGGCCGCGCCAGCGACAGGGGCGGCGTGGTCGGCGAGGCCGCCAAAATGATGGGTGGCCAGCCACCACCAAGCCAGGCCGCCGACCGCCAGGAATCCCAGCCCGGAAAACCGGCGGAGGAAGCCTCGCGTCGTTGCCTGTCGCGACGCCGTCCCGCCGCGCGATTCCAGCCCCACGGTCCGACCCACGGGTGATGGAGGTTCGGGAGATACGGTCGACGACATGGCGGTCACCGGCGGTGATGGGATGCGGAGCGGGGCTCAACAGCAAAATTCTACACGCTGCAGGCCCCTTCTGCCGAGCGCATCGCATGGCGAGCGGGTAGGATAATGAGCCACGCACCACTGTCCCTTCCGATGCCCTTCAGCCGGTTTGCCCGGCCATTCCCTCTTTCCCGACCATATCCCATGCCTTCAGCACGCACGATCCGTATCTTCGACACCACGCTCCGTGACGGCGAACAATCGCCCGGCGCGAGCATGAACCTCACCGAGAAACTGGAGATCGCCCAGGCCCTCGTGCAGTTGGGCGTGGATGTCATCGAAGCCGGCTT
>CAYSPN010000734.1:0-11527 GCA_964432895.1 uncultured Candidatus Kuenenia sp. | reverse complement strand
GTGCGAGGCATGGCCGCCGTCGGGCAGTTCGTCCGATTCCTCGTCGAGCACGATCTCGTTGACAAGCCTTCGTGCCTCGGGGTCGGGCGTGGGCAGCCAGGGGATGGCAGTGCAGGTCAGCTTCTGCTGCATCGCCTTCAGCAGGCTCTGGAAATCCCAGACCGCAAAGACGTGGTGCTCCATGAATAGCCGGAGCCGGTCGGGGCGGTCGATGAGGGAGTAGATCGGATGGTCTACGAGTCGCTCACGGGCCTCCCCGAGGTCGATGGCACATTCGGGATTGGGGGCTAGACGTGGGAGCGGATCGGCAGCCGTGGGGTGTGTCGGAACGTTGGTGGTGGGCATGGTGAGTTGTCCGGAGGAAGGGCGGGCGATGCTCGCACCGCTCTTCCTGTTGTAGTCGGCATCTGGCTGGTGGCGAATCGACTCTGGACCAAACCCCCCAAAAACAGCGGCCAAGACGGTCCCTTCTCTGCTAGGCGCAGGCCATCTGTTACCCTGAGGGATATGTATCGATCCGAGCCCCTCCCCCTTTCCATCTGGATCGTCAATCCCTTCGATGACATCCCCGGCGAGGGCCTTCCCCCGCTGCGGTATTGGTCGCTGGCCCGCGTGCTGGCCGGCCGGGGCCATGACGTGACCTGGTGGACCGCAGCCTGGAGCCACCGTCGCAAGGCTCCCCGTGCCACCCCGTTGCACACCCGCGACGACGAGGGGTTTGCCGTGCGGCTGGTGGCCGTTCGGCCCTACACCAAAAACGTTTCCTTTGCCCGCCTGGCCAGCCACCGCGACTTTGGCCGCACGTTTGAGCGGTTGGCCAACGAATCGATCGCGTCGGGCCAACTCGAGCGGCCCGACGTCATCCTTGCCAGCCTGCCACCCCTGGAGGGGCCGGAGGCCGCGGCGCGTCTCGCAAAGCGGCTGGATGCCAACCTCGTGGTCGACCTGATGGATGTCTGGCCCGAGACGTTCGAGCGGCTCCTGCCCGGTCCACAATGGCTCCGCAAGGCGTTGTATCCGCTGCTCTTTGGCCGCATGGCCACGCGGCGACGGACCCTGCTCGAGGCCGCCGATGCGGTCTCGTCATCATCCCACGGCTACCTGACCGCGATCCCTGAGGCCACGGCCGGCGATAAGCCCCGGCACGTCTGCCACCTGGGAGCCTGGGTGCCGGAGTTTGCCGCGCCGCCACGATTGATCGACGAGGTTCCAAACACGGACACCGCTGCGGCCCCTGCGGGCCAGGCAGCCACCGCGTCTGCCTCCGCGCCGCTCGCCTGCGTCTACTCAGGCACGCTTGAATCGGGTCAGGATCTCGACACGCTCCTTGCCGCTGCGAGGATCCTCTCCGCGCAGGGCGTTGCGGCCACGCTCCACGTGGCCGGCACCGGTCGGCTGGAATCCAGCCTGCGCACAGCGGCTGAAACCATCCGTGGATCCTGCGCGGTGAAGGTGCACGGACTGCTCGACCGCGGTGCGTACGTGCGGCTCTTGTCGGCGTGCGATGTCGGCCTCGTGCTCGTGAAGCCCGAGTCGCTCGTGGCGGTTCCCTACAAGGTGTGCGACTATACCGCTGCGGGCCTGGCGTTGATCAACTCGTTGCCGGGCGAACTGGAGCAGTTCGTGTCGGACTATCGGGCGGGCGTGCCCTATGCCGCCGGCAGCGGCGATTCGCTGGCACGTGCCATCGCCTCGCTCGCCGGCGACCGGCGACGGCTGCTCGAGATGCGGCAGGGATCCCGCCAACTTGCGGAGTCGGAGTTCGACCGCGAGAAGACGTATCCACGTTTCGCGGACTGGATCGAGAGCATCTCGCGGGCTCGTCAGGACTGACTCTGGCGTATCTGGGAAGGGGGACTCTTTTTATGGCAAAGACCTCATCTGTTTCCGAGCCGCCACAGACACTCTGGCAGTCGCTTGCGCATCTCGGTCCGGGCATCATCCTGGCCAGTTCCATCGTGGGCAGCGGCGAACTGATCGCCACGACCATCGTCGGCGCGGAAGCCGGCTTCGTGCTGCTCTGGCTGATCATCCTCGGCTGTGCCATCAAGGTGGCGGCCCAGATCGAGATCGGTCGCACGACGCTGACGTGGGGACGCACGCCGCTCGACGCCTTTAATCGCGTCCCCGGTCCCCGGTTCGCAGGACTGGGCTGGATCTACTGGGGGTGGGTGTTCATGACGGCGCTCGTCGTCGTGCAGCAGGGGGGAATCCTCGCCGGAGTGGCACAGTCGCTCGCGGGCGGCCTGCCCATCACGGCGGCCGGCCGCGAATGGAACCGTCTGCACGACGAGGCTGCCGACATGTTCGTGGCGGAGGCGGCAGTTCGGCGGCGAGGTGATGCCGCGGAGGCAGATGCGGTCAAGGCTCGGCTCGACACGGTCACCCGTGAGATGAATGCCTTGCCGGCACCCGCCGACGAGACGATCTGGGCCGTCATCACGGGGCTCGTCACGGCCGGGCTCCTGGCAATCGGTCGCTACAGCCTCATCGAGCGGGTATCGATCCTGCTCGTCGGCACCTTCACGCTCGTCACGCTCCTGGCGCTCGCGATGCTGCAGCTCGATCCCGTGTGGACGATCACATGGGGTGAACTCGTCAGCGGCCTGATTCCATCGATTCCTCCCGCTGTCGGCGGACGGTCGCCACTGGTGACGGCCTTGGCAACGATCGGCATCATCGGCGTGGGCGCCAGTGAACTGATGGTCTATCCCTACTGGTGTCTCGAGAAGGGCTACGGCCTGGCTGTCGGCCCGCGAGACGATTCGCCCGCCTGGGCCGCCCGCGCCCGTGGCTGGATGAAGGTGATGCAACTCGACGCGTGGGGATCGATGATCGTCTACACGACCGTCACGATCTGCTTCTATCTGCTCGGCGCCGCCACGCTCGGCCGGCTTGGCCTCCGGCCCGCCGGCGGTGAGATGGTCCGCACGCTGGGTGCCATGTATGCACCGGTGTTTGGCGAGTGGGCGCGGGGGGTGTTCCTGATCGGAGCGTTTGCCGTGCTCTACTCGACGCTCTTCGTGGCCGCGGCGGGCAACGCCCGGATGGTGGTCGATGGCCTGATCCTGGCCGGTCGGCTGCCGGCGGACGATGCCTCGCGGGCCGTCTGGTCCCGCCGGCTCTCGGTCGCGTGGCCGCTGGTGGCGCTCGTGCTGGCGCTGATCATCCGCGAGCCGGTGGGCATGGTGCTCGCCAGCGGTATCGCGCAGGCCATCATGCTGGCCACCCTCGGCGTCGCGGTGCTCTTTTTTCGCTACCGCGACTTCGATCACCGACTCTCGCCGTCGCGGGCCTGGGATCTGCTTTTGTGGGTCTGCTCCGCCGGCTTTATCCTGCTGGGAATGTGGACCTTGTGGCAGAAGGCCGCCGCCATTCTGAAGCCGATGCTGTAGCCGGTCCCGGCTGCGGGACGGTATGAAACGAGCGTGTCGAGCTATACTGAGTCGTAAGCTTCCGAGGACGTGTGTCATGCCGATCTCTCGCCGCGATTTTCTGCTGGCTGGCGCAGCGGGCACAAGCCTGGTCGCCGCCGGGAGGCCCTCGTCGGCCGCGGCTGATTCTTCGCGGTCGCGCCGCCTGCGGATCGCGCACCTCACTGACATCCATCTCCAGCCGGAACTGCAGGCCGCCCGCGGTCTCGCGGCCTGCTTCGCGCACGTGCAGGGGCGGCCAGCCGCTGCCGGAGACGCGGTCGACAGCAGCCCGCCTGATCTGATCATCACCGGCGGCGACACGATCATGGACGCCTTCGAGGCCGACATGGCACGCACGAAGCTGCAATGGGAATTGTGGCGGAAGGTGAAGGCCGACCACTGCGGGATCGAGATGCACAGCGTCGTCGGCAACCACGACGTCTGGGGCTGGGCCCGCCGGAAGGCTGGTACCACCGGCACCGAGCCGCTCTATGGCAAGCGGTGGGTGTGCGATGAATTCGGCCGCGACCTGCCCTACACGAGCTTCGATCGCGGAGGATGGCATCTCGTGTTGCTCGACAGTGTGTTCCCCCACGAGCAGAGCTATATAGGCCGGCTGGACGACGCGCAGTGGGACTGGCTCGAACGCGACCTGGCGGCTGTCGGCCCGGAGAAGCCGGTGATCATCTTCTCCCACATCCCGATTCTGTCCGCCACGCCGTTTGCGGTGGCCGGGCCGGTGGGGCCGCAGGCGGGCGGCATCCAGGTTCCGGGCGGCCGCATCCACGTCGATGGCGATCGCTTTCAGACGTTGTTCGCCGGCAGGCGCAACATCAAAGCGTGTGCGTCCGGCCACATGCACCTGATCGAGCAACTCGACTACCAGGGCGTGCGGTATCTTTGCAACGGTGCGGTTTCGGGCGGATGGTGGAAGGGCCGAAACCGCGACACCGATTTCGGCTACGCCGTGGTCGACCTGTTCGACGACGGCACCGTCGAACGTCGCTACGTGCCCTACGGTTGGACGGCTGCCACGTGAGCGAGGCCGGCACCGGTTCCCCCGCCGATTCCAGCGAGGCACGGCCGACGATCCGGCTGCAGTTCGTCGGCTTTTGGGACGGCTTCGATTCGCACGACAACTTCTTCACGAGGCTGCTGGGCCGACGCTACCGCCTCGAACTCTGCGACGATCCCGACTTCGTGATCTTCTCGTACGTCGGCAAACGGCGACGGGACTATCGCCGCTGGAACTGCGTGCGGATTTTCTACACGGGTGAGAACATCGCGCCCGACTGGAGCGTGTGCGACTGGGCGTTTTCCTTTGAGCACAGTCCGCACCCGCGTCATTGTCGAATGCCACACTGGCCGTTCTACGTCGATCCGGCAGACCTCGTGAAGCCGTCCGATCATGACCCTGCCGCCATCCTGGCGCACAAGAGTCGATTCTGTGCGTTCGTCGTCTCCAATCCATTGTGCCGGACTCGAAACGATTTCTTCAGGAAGCTCTCCCGCTACAAGCCCGTCGATTCCGGTGGAAAGGTTCTCAACTCGCTCGGCTACCGCGTGGGCGACAAACAGGCCTTTTTGCGGGACTACAAGTTCACGATCGCCTTCGAGAACGAGTCGTACCCGGGCTATACCACGGAAAAAATCGTCGAGCCGATGCTGTCAGACTCGATTCCCATCTACTGGGGCGATCCTCTCGTGGGCCGCGACTTCGACACACGGAGTTTTCTCTCGGCACACGATTCTCGCTCGCTGGACGATCTCGTCGAACGCGTGATCGAAGTGGACCGCGACCCCGCCCTCCATCTCGCACTGCTCGGACGACCGTGGTTTCGCAACAACCGGGTGCCGGCATGCGCCGACACCGAGCAGATCCTCGACCAGTTCACCCGCATCTTCACCACGCCGGTCGCACCTGTCGCTCGCTGTCGCTCCGTCAGCCACGTGCTGGGCATCGACCGGTTGCCAGCGGAGTTGGCCAGCATCCGACGTCGGATGCGACGGAAATACTGGAAATGCACCCGTAATGCCTGAAAATCTGGTCAATTGCCGGTTTCTTCAGCATGCCCCATACTCCCTCGTTCGAGGAGGAATCCCATGACAGCTGCCGGTTATGTCACAGACGTCGCGTATATTCCGGGCTTTTATCCCCAGATGTCGCCTGTGGCGATGCGGTATGTCGCCGCGCTCAACGGCGTCGTGCCACCCCGCACCGCGGACGGCTTCCGCCTCCTCGAACTCGGCTGTGGCTTGGGCCGCTGCCTCACCACGCTCGCCGCCGCCCATCCCCGCGGAGAGTTTGTCGGCGTGGATGTGAATCCAGACCATACTGCGGCCGTGGCCCGCGACATCGCCGCGGGTGAACTCGGCAACGCACGGGTCATCACGGCCGATTTCGGCCATCTGCCAGACGATCTGGGGACGTTCGACTTTCTGGCGTTGCACGGCGTCTATAGCTGGGTGGCACCGAGCGTGCGCGAGGAGATTCTCGCGCTCGCCCGCGAGCGACTGGCTCCCGGCGGCCTGCTTCTGGTGAGCTACAACGCCATGCCTGGCTGGGCACATCTGCAGCCGATCCGCGGCATCCTGCGGCAGTATGCCGCGTTGCGGCAGGGCGACAGCACCCAGCGGCTCAAAGACGCGTTGGCCTACTTGGTCTTCATGCGGGAGAAGCAGGCGAAATACTTCGAGGACAATCCCCGAGCCGCGGCCTACATCGACGCCCTCTTACAGCAGGACCCCAGGTACCTCGTGCATGAATACATGAACGAGCACTGGACCAGTTTCTACTTTGCCGAGGTGGCGGGGGCGTTTGGTCAGGCAGGCCTCTCCTTCGTCGGCAGCCTGCCGGTGTTCACCAATTTCTGGGACCTCTGCGTGCGGCCGGAGTTTCAGGAACTCTTTCGCACGACCACGAATCGGCTGGTCACCGAGGCCCACAAGGATTTCTGCGCCAACACGGCATTCCGGTGGGACATCTACGCGAAATCACCGCGACTGATGCGGGACCTAGGCGAGCGGTTGCGGGAGGTGGACGATCTCCATTATCGCGTTGTGCGGCCGGGTGTCACGCTGCCCTACCAGGCGAATCTCGGCGTCGTCACCTCGACTGTGCAGGGACCGCTCTACCAGTCGCTGCTGGAGGTTCTCGGGGGCCGGAGCATGCGGCTCTCCGAGATCGTGGCGGCCGAGGCACTGCGGGGCACGCCCCCCGCCGACATCGTCCGCGCCGTCGACGCAGGCGTAGCCATGGGGTTGTTCGACATCACCGCGGCAGCGATCGGCGAGGCACCGGCGGACCTGCCGGATGCGGTTTCGATTGCGCACCCGTTCAACCGTGCCGTGCTTGAATCTGACTCGCTGAGTGGCCGGTCGCTGGCGTTGGCCAGCCCGCTCACCGGCACCGGTCACTCCGTCGGCGACCTCGATGCGGCGATCCTCCACGAACTCACCGCGCACGGCCGCGCGGGGCTGGCCACACGCGTAGCCACGCGGCTGGAGGCCAGTGGCCGGACGATCCAGCAGAACGGCCAGCCCGTGAACGAAGCAGCCAAGCGGGCCCAACTCGTCGAGGAGGCCTGTCAGGCATTCATCTCGACGAGCCTGCCCGAGCTTGCCCGGTTGGGCATCGTGACGGCGTGATTCCTCACCGCTGAATCGGAACCAGTGGCGGATTGGCGACGTTTGGTGCCGGTACCGCCGGCTGCGGCTGGATCGGCAACGGCGGCTGGATTGGCAACGGCGGCTGCAGGGGCTGAACCGGCTGTGGCTGCGGGAAGCCCGCTGGCTGGGCCGTGAACGCGGGCTGCGTCGGTGCCGGCTGCACGGGGAAGCCTGTTGCCGGTGTGGCAAGAGGGACAGCGGCCGTCATCTGCCGTGAGCGGATGTTGAGATCGTTGATGAGTTGTTGAACTTCCTGATGCACGGCAATGCCCCGGTTTTGGAAGACGTCGGCCGGAGTGACGCCGAACCGCCCGTAGAGCACCGAGTTGGCGTTGTTGTCAACGGAGAGATCGGCACCGCCGAGCGACACGCCCATGAACAGCCCGCGGCTGCGGGCATACGAATAGATTTCGGCGCCGAGCTTGGCGTCGGTTCCCGCATTGGCCTGCACACCCACAGGGCCTGCCGCCACCGACGCATCGGCGCCGAGCGTGACCTTCTGCCCCTGCAGCACGCCGTTGAGGCTGCGCGGCGTGGCAAAGACGAGCAGGATGTCGGCCGACTGCACACCCACCTGGAATCCGACGCTGCCGCCCCCCATCGTCACCATCACCGGCGGGCTCCACGTGCGATCGGGGTTGCGGACATGCAGCACGCCCCGCCCGTAGTTGACGCCGAGGATGAAGCCCCCCTTGATCATGTTGGGGAAGATCGCGACGCCCTCCGCCTTTTGCAGCATCGCCGCCGGAAGCGACTCGCCTGGATTGACGAAAAATTGATCGAGCGACTGGCGGGCGCTCACGACCGTCTGCACCTCCTGTTCCCCGGCGATCGGCTGGGCCACTGCCGGCCGCAGGCCGCAGCACGCCACCACACACCAGACCAAGAAACCGCAGTCAAACCGGCCAGATATCATCTGCATGACGCATCCCTTCGCGGCAAGGAAACAAACAGGGCCGTCAGCCTATCCCGCCAGTGCCCTTCCGGTCGACGGCAGTTCCGGATGCTCTTTCAGGCCTCAAACGACCGGTCGTCATCCGGCGTGGGGCGGGCCCGTGCATCCAAGCCCGCAGCGCAAGCAAGGGAGGTGCGGGTGACCTCTCGGGAATGCCTCACCCCAGCCGGGCGTGGGCCTCGAGGAGCAACTCCTCCGTCTCCTCCCAGCCGATGCAGCCGTCGGTGACAGACACGCCGTATTGAAGCCGCGAGCGGTCGCTGTGCACCGGCTGGTTGCCGGGATGGATGTTGCTCTCGAGCATCATTCCCACGATCGATCGGTCGCCTGCCACACGCTGGGAGAGCACGTCCCGCCAGACGATCGACTGTCGGCGATGATCCTTGCCGGAGTTTGCATGGCTGCAGTCGACGATCACACAGGCGGGCAGGCCGGCCGCCTCCAGCTTCGCGCGGGCCTCGTGGAGGATCTCGGGGGAATAGTTCGAGCCGCTGCGGCCGCCGCGAAGCATCAGCACGCCCCAGGGATTGCCGGTTGTCGTGACGACACAGGTGCCGCCGTCGTTGTCGATGCCGAGGAAACTGTGGGAGGCACGCGACGACTGCATCGCATCGATGGCGGCCTGGAGTGAGCCGTCGGTGGAGTTCTTGAAGCCCACCGGCATCGACAGCCCGCTGGCCATCTGCCGGTGCGTGGGCGATTCGGTCGTGCGGGCGCCGATGGCGCCGAGCACGATCGTATCGGCGATGTATTGCGGCGTGATCGGCTCGAGGAACTCCGTCGCCGTCGGCATCCCCATCCGGGCGATCTCGATGAGCAGTCCGCGGGCCAGACGCAGGCCGGTCGCCACGTCGAACGAATCGTCGAGGTGCGGGTCGTTGATCAGACCCTTCCAACCGACCGTCGTCCGCGGCTTTTCGAAATAGACCCGCATCACGACGAGCAGCCGGTCGTTCACCCGCTCGGCCAGCTTCAACAGCCGCGCGGCGTAGTCGCGGGCGGCGTCGAGATCGTGGATCGAGCAGGGACCGACGATGGCCATCAGCCGGGAGTCCTCTCCGGCGAGCACCCGTTCGACCGCCTGCCTGCCCTCCACGATCGTGCGGGTGGCGGCCTCGTCGAGGGGCAGGAGCGCTGCCAGCCGGGCCGGGGGCACCAGCGGCTCAAGGCTCCGGATACGGAGGTTTGAAGTGGACGGCACGGCGGCAGCGGGACGAGCGATGGCGGGAGGGTTCATCCCTCTACTCTACACCACGTCTTCCACCACGGCGGGCCCCCGGAAATGTGCCCGAATCCGTCCAGTGAGGCGGGCCGACGGCATGCCTTGGTACAAGTTCCTCGGCAACCGGAGTCTCACGGGGGTGGATCGAGTTCGAGCAACCAGAGTTCGACCGGTGGCTGCGGGCAGATAACTCCGCCACCGAGCGGGATGGTGACCGGCGGCTGCACGAGTCGGGCCGCGGGAAGCAGGGCGCGCAGCCAGTCCGGTGCATTGGCCCCATCCGTAGGCTGTCCCGAGGTCACCAGCCAGAAGCGGCCGCCGGGGGCGGCATCATGCAGCTTCCGCAGGTCCTTCTGCTGCGGGCTGGCCAGCAGCATCGTCGGCCGCGGGAAGAATCCCGGGACGTGGGACCACTCCAGCAGCATGGCGGTCGCGTAGAAGGTGTTCTTTCGTGGCGGCATGAACGCTGCGATCGGCGTGTCGGACGGAGCGGTCGAGATGGTCGGCAGAAACGACTTCGGCATGTGATGGAAGGC
This sequence comes from uncultured Candidatus Kuenenia sp., assembly GCA_964432895.1. Classification (GTDB taxonomy): domain Bacteria; phylum Planctomycetota; class Planctomycetia; order Pirellulales; family UBA1268; genus CAMCQY01. Next base: position 1,729 of record CAYSPN010000734.1, on the reverse strand, counting down.
GGGAGACCCGATTTCCCGCGGCGCTCCCAGGCCGACGGCCGCCAGCGCCAGGAATGCCAGACCGAGAACATGGCCGGCAGCCGGCCGCAGGGCGGCCGCGGCGAGTACCGGTGCCGCCGGCAGTGCCACTGCCGAAGCTGCCGCATAGCGGATGAAAAACGTATGGTGTGTGCTTCGCAGGGCGTCGAGTGCGAGCAGCATTCCGATCGGCATCGACAGCGTTACCAGCCAGGGCAGCAAGGCAGGCCTTCGCCAGACACCTGCTACCGTGACCGCCACGAGCAAAAGTGACACTGCCATCGCCACCTTTCGTATCGCCACGTAGGCGAACAGCCGCAGCGGCATCGCGATGCCAGACAACAGCGACTCTCTCCAGAACGGCTGGTCCGTCGCGAGGTAAGCGTCGCCGGCGCCAAGCTCATTGAGCTGGTTCAACGCTTGCGGAAGCCAGAGTCCGGCGAAGCAGATCGCGGCGGTGGCGACACTCGCCACGAAGTGCCAATGCATCGGTCCGCGGAGCCGGGCCAAGCCCCACACGCAGACGGCGGCGCAGGTGCCCGCTGCGAAATAGTGCGTCAGCATGAGCGGGCAGAGCGTCAGCCCGAGCGCCCACGCGCGGCCGACGGTCGCCCCGTTCATCTCGATCCGCACCATCTGCCAGACGGCCATGGCTGCCAGCCCCATCATCATTGCGTAGCTGCGCACCTCCGTTCCCAGGTTGGCCTGCAACGACGACAGTGCCATCGCCAGGCCGATGCAGCTGGCCAGGCCGAGCCCTGCCTGCAGCCGCACCGAAGCGAACACGAAGAGGATCGCCGTGATCGACCAGGCAGCTGAATACATCGCCGCCATCCAATCGCCGCCGCCGAAGGCCTCGCGCCAAAACCGCAGCGAAAACATGTAGAGCGGCGGGTGGAGGACGACTCGCATCGGTGCCCATACCGAACCAGGCGGGGCCGCGGCTTCGAGCGACGTCAATGACGTAGGGGTCACCACGAGCTCGTTCAGCGGCCAGTCGGTGAAGTCATTCGCCCGGCCCGTCGACATGGCGAGGTGCCAGAGTTCATCCATGGTGAGGCTGTGGTCGGCGGCATGCCAGCGGACCGCGAGGGCCACTGCCACGCAGAGCAGAGCGGCGGCGAAGTCCTGCCAGAGCCAGCGCCCAGCGGTGGTGGGCTGCGCTGAACGGTCGTGAAAGAGATGACGCATGTGCGAGTGGAGCCCCGGTCCGTTCGAGCCATGCCGGCTCAGGGCCGGAAGGCGGTATGGTACCTCCCCTTCGTTGGCGCCGTGGTATCGCGTCTGGAGGCACTTTTGCCCGCCGCGAAATGCGGGCAAGACTTGGTGGCCGCCGGAAGGGCCGTAGCCCGGTCCCAGGCTCGGCCTTTCCCATGGTGAAACCAGCATGCGTCGCCGCCGTCGCCGCCTTCTGGGCGGATCGCCGAAGCTGCACCATCGGGTCTACTGCATCGAACTGCATCCGGCGGTCAGACGGCAGGCCCGCTTCCGCCGGCAGAATCCGCACGCCCGGTACGACGCGACCTGCCTGTACGTCGGCTCGACCGGCCTCGATCCCGAAGCTCGTTTTGAAAACCATCTCCGCGGCCACAAGGGCTGTCCGCTCGTGCGGACCTACGGCGTTCGCCTGCGGCCCGACCTGTTCGCCGATTTTCCGGCCATGACCTGGGAAGACGCGGTCGCCACGGAAGCGGCCTACGCGCAGGAACTC
>CAYSPN010000733.1:0-2400 GCA_964432895.1 uncultured Candidatus Kuenenia sp. | reverse complement strand
TGCCGCGTCGGTGGAGCGATCGGGTTCGGGAGTGCCTGCGTGGGAGCCAGCAGATCGATGTCGTCGCCCACCTCGCGCCGGACCGGTGGCTTGCCCGGCAGGCTGACTGGGCCTGTTGCGGCGAGGCCATCGACCGGACGCGTCGGCTTGTTGCTCCGCTCGTGGGCCGTTGGCGCCGGAGCGGCTTTGCGGGGCGGCGGAATCGTGGGGGCGGGCCGGGGCGTGGGAGCGGCGTGGGAGGGTGATGGGGCAGCGGCGGCTGCGGTGCCGGGGGCCGCGACGTACAACGTCTCGATCGCGGAGAGCAGTCGGCCAAGTGCGAGGGCACTGGCCGGCCGCTGCGCCGGATCTTTGGAAAGCAGACGGGCGATCAGCTCATCGAACTCCGCTGGCACGCCAGGCACGAGCGACGCGACGCGAGGCGGAATCGCCCGGCGTTGCTGGTCGATCACCTCCGTGAGCTGCGTGCCGCGAAACGGTGGAGAGCCCGTCAGCATCGCAAACATCACCAGTCCCAGGCTGTAGAGATCGGCACGGTGGTCGATCGGCCGGCCCGTGGCCTGCTCCGGTGCCATGTGTTCGGCCGTGCCCACGACGTGACCGAGCGCCGTGTGGGCGACGCCGCCGAACAGCTTGGCGATGCCGAAGTCTGCCAGCTTCACCGTCACCCTCTCAGCACCACCTTCCGTGGTCGCGCGTGCCTGAGGCTCGGGCACCCCCGACATCGGATCGGCGACGAGCAGATTTGCCGGCTTCATGTCTCGATGCACGATGCCGTGGTCATGGGCGACCTTAAGTGCGCGCGTGACTTCGAGTGCTACCGCGACCGTCTCTTGCCAGGTGAACCGGCGTCCGCTGCGCAGGATCTGCTCGAGGCTCTTACCGCGGACCAGTTCCATCGCGAAGAAGGGCTGGTCGTCCTGCTCGCCAAACGCCAGCAGCCTGACGATTCCTGGATGCCGCAGGTTCTTGAGCGTTTCGATCTCGGCGTCGAACCGCGACCGCAGCCCCGGGTCGTCGGCCAGATGCGATGCGAGCACCTTGACGGCGACCGTGTCACCGGAGGTCGTGTCGATCGCCTCGTACACAGCCCCCATGCCACCGCGGCCAAGCCGGGACTTGATCTCGTAAGGGCCCAGTTGGGTCGGATTCATGACCGTAGTGTAGCCATTCGGGGGGCTGATCGGCATGGTCTGATTTCTGAATCGGTGGGCTTGTGTACAACTGCAGCCCGGATCCTTCGTTCCTCGAGACCCTGCGCATCGCCATGACGACGTCGACGAACACGCATCACAAGTCCCAGGAAGCCCTGGTTGGCAAGACAGTCCTGCTGCCGCGGACGGAGAACCAGGCGGTGGGCCTGGCCCGATATTGCATCGACTTTCTCCATGCGCCCGGCGCGACGACCGTCGGTATCGGCCGGGTGACGCTCGACCGGGTGGAGCAGTTCCATCTCGATAGCGTCGGCTGTGGTGTGTCCGCCCTGGCACACCGGGCCAATGCCCCGACCGTGCTTCGGCACGAGGCCCTCGGCACAACGGCCTCAGCCGGCAGCAGGGGCGGCATCTGCCTGGGCTCGGGCCGGGCCTGCGCGGTGGAAAAGGCGGTTGCCGCCAACGCCTCGGCCGTCAGGGAGTGGGATTCAAACGGCACGAACTTCGGCTACGACGCCTCCAAGGGCCGCGTTGCCGGCGAGTTTGGCCACAACGATTTTTATCCCGTCGCACTGGCAGCCGCGCGGGAGGCCGGCCTCGATGGCGACGCCACGCTCCGCGTGATGCTGCTCATCGACGAGATCCGCGGCCGTCTGGCCGAGGTGTTTGCGCTCCGGAAATACTCGATCGATCACGTCCATCACGGAGCCGTCGCCTCTGCGGCGGCGTATGCGGCGGCGGTCGGCGGCACGGTCGAGCAGATCGAGTCGGCGATCGGGATGGTGGTCGCCCACTACGTGCCCTTCCGGGCGATCCGGGCCGGCCACCAGCTCTCCGACAGCAAGGGGGCGTCGGCCGCGCTCTCGGCGGAGGTGGCGGTGATGTCTGCGCGACGTGCGCTCGCCGGCTTCCTCGGTCCGCGGGACGTGTTTCGCAACCCGCTGGCGATCTACCGGCTCAACGAGCCCTGCCCCGCCGGCCAGAGTCCGTTCGATCTGGAGCTCGGCGTCAGCGGCGACGCCTTCGCGATCCATGCCATGCACTTCAAGCTGGGGCTCTACGAACACCAGTCGGCCGGCGCGCTCCAGGCGATCGTCGATGCGTGTGCAGCCAGTCCCGAGGTGGCCCGCGACCTGAGCCGCATCCGGGCGATCCGTGTGAAGATCTACGAACCCGCCTATTCGATCATTGCCGATCCGGCCAAGCGGACGCCCACCACCCGGCAGTCGGCCGATCACTCGCTCCC
>CAYSPN010000732.1:0-2981 GCA_964432895.1 uncultured Candidatus Kuenenia sp. | reverse complement strand
CCCGGTAGCCGAACCCGGCAATCCGCTGGATCGCCTGCTCGACGGGCACGTCGAGATAGGCATTGGAACTGAAGGCGAGTTGCAGCGGCATGAGGAGCCTCCCGGTACAGGTGAACTCCAGAGTTTAGTCGCAAGGACCGGCGTGGATAGGGGCAGATTCCCAGCCTGGCAACGGTTCGGGGCTGCCCATGCCCCGTCGCCAGACGTTCGCTACGGACATCCTGTCCTTCGCTCACTCGATGCTGACTGCGCTCCGGCATCCAGCCTGCGCTGGTCAGCAACGCCCGCTCTCGGTGCATGGGCAGCCCCTCACCGATGCATCGAGCCATCATCGCTAGGGCCGGAGGCCTGTGTAAGCACCAGCCGACGGACGTCGGCCAAGCGAAAATGGCAGGATGCCATGTTTCGCGTGTATACAGCACACGGGCAGCCCCTCACGGATGCTGCCAGGCCCCTCGCTGGCGCGTCGGGCTTGCACGGGGAACCGCTCTCATCCAAGCCCGCAGCGCAAGCAAGGGAATTCCTGTCCCGGTCCTCCGGGACAGGGGCGGCCCCGTCACTTGAGATCGAGCCGCCGCAGCCGGAGCGAGTTGGCGATGACCGACAGCGAGGAGAAGCTCATTGCCGCCGCTGCCAGCATCGGGCTCGTCACATGCCCGAGCAGCGGATAGAGCGCACCGGCCGCCACGGGGAGCGCCAGCAGGTTGTAGAGAAAGGCCAGACCCAGATTCTGGCGGACATTTTTCATGGTGGCCCGGGCGAGATCGATCGCGCGAGGCACCGCTGCGAGGCCGCCGGAGAGCAGCGTGATGTCGGCGGTTTCAAGGGCCACGTCGGCCCCCGATCCCATCGCGATGCCCACGTCGGCGGAGGCCAGGGCAGGGGCATCGTTGATGCCGTCGCCGACGAATACCACGCTCGCACCGTCGGGCTGTTCGCGCTTGATCGCCGCGATCCGCTCCGCCTTCTGCTGCGGCGAGAGGCCACCGGTCGCCCGGGCGATGCCGACCTTCGCCGCTGCCTGCTCCGCAGCCGCGGTCGTGTCGCCCGAGAGCATCTCGAGCTGAAAGCCGCGGCGGGCGAGGTCGGCGATCACCGTTGCCGCCTCGGGCCGCGGTGGATCGGCGAGGCCGAAGGAACCAGCGAAGCGGCCTTCGACTGCCACGTGAATCGTCGTCGCAGCAACGGACGCCGGGATCGCGTCGGCTGCGATACCGCGATCGCGGAGCAGGGCCGCATTGCCCACCAGCACCGTTGAGCCATGCACTTTTCCCACGACGCCGCGGCCCACGATCGCCTCGACCGCCTCGGGTCTGGTCGTGTCGATGCCGGCGGCAGAGGCGGCCTGCGTGAAGGCCCGCCCCAGCGGATGCTCGCTCGCTCCTTCGAGGCTGGCGGCCTGGAATAGGAGCGTGCGGAACGGCTCCTGCGCGAGTGAGTCTGGTGTGGTGTTCACATCATCGATGGTGACCGGGCGGCCATCAGCGGCCACCGCCGTGGCCGACACGATCCGGGGCCGCCCCTGCGTGAGCGTGCCTGTCTTGTCGAACACGATCGTGCCGGCGTGAGAGAGTTTTTCCATCGACTCGGCCGAGCGGGCGAGAATGCCGGCTTTCGCGCCGCGCCCGATGGCCACCGTCATCGCCAGCGGAGTCGCCAGCCCGAGTGCGCAGGGGCAGGCGATCACGAGCACGCTCACGGCCGACAGCAGCCCGAGCGCCATCCGTGGCTGCGGCCCGATCATCGACCAGACCAGGAAGGTGAGCAGCGCGATGGCCAGCACGATCGGCACGAAGATGCCGGAGATCCGGTCGGCCAACTGCTCGATCGGCGCCCGCTTCTCATGTGCCTCGCGGACGAGCCTTGCGATCCGGGCCACGAGTGCCCCATCGGCAGCCGTTTCGGCCTCGATGACGATCGCCCCGGAACCGTTGATCGCGCCGCCCAGCACGCGGTCGCCGACAGAGCGTGCCACCGGCATCGGTTCGCCCGTCAGCAACGACTCGTCGCAGGTGGTCGCACCTTCGCGGACGATCGCATCGGTGGGGATCCGGCCGCCGGGCTTCACGCGGAGCAGGTCGCCCTTTCTGACCATCGCCAGCGGAATCGTCTCGCGTCCCGGCTCCCGCTCGGCCGTCGGGGGAGACAGGTCCATCAGTGAGCGGATGGCGGCCGTCGTGCCGCGGCGGGCCCGGCTCTCGAGCAATTGGCCGAGAAGCACGAGCACCACGATCATCCCGGCCGACTCGAAGAACACCTCCACGCTGCCGTCACCGCGGCGGAACGCCTCGGGAAAGATGCCCGGTGCGACCGTGGCCGCCACGCTCACGATCCAGGCCACGAGGACGCCGAGGCTGATGAGCGAAAACATCGTGGGCCGACCGCGGCGAAAGCCCGCAAGGCCGCCCGCAAGAATCGGCCATCCGCCCCAGAAGACGATCGGCGTGGCCAGGCACAGTTGCAGCCAGTTGCCTGCCTGGCCGGTGAGCCAGCCCGGGAGCGGGCTGCCGTGCCCACGGTCCCCGGCTCCGTGCACGCCGTGGCCGAGCATGCCCAGCATCGCCACGGCCATGAGAATCGCGGCCAGCACACCGCAGATCACGAGCCGTTGCAGGTCGTGGCTCTGGCTGCTCGCGGCGCCGGCTTCTTGTCCGATTGGTTCGAGCGGCATCCCGCAGATGCTGCAGTTCCCCGGCGAACCGCTCGTCACCTGCGGGTGCATCGGGCACCGCCAGCCGAATTCCCCGGCGGCCGCCTTGGCGCAGCAGGGCTTCACGACCGGAGGCTCAGCCGCGGGCTGGATGACGTCGAGTTGCATGGGTGTCGTCAGTGCGTGGTGGCGAGGCGATCGAGGAGACGGGCTGCGGCGCCGGAATCGATTGCGGCCTCGGCAGTCGCGCGGGCCGCCGGCAGGTCGGCGGCCTTGCCCGCCGCCCAGAGCACGGCGGCGGCGTTGAGCACGACGACGTCGCGGCGCGGGC
>CAYSPN010000731.1:0-2230 GCA_964432895.1 uncultured Candidatus Kuenenia sp. | reverse complement strand
GACGAGCGCCTGGATCTGCGGTGAAATGGTGGCGGAGAAGAAGATCGTCTGCCGTCCCTCGGGGGCGGCGGCGAGAATCTTCTCGATATCTTCGCGGAAGCCCATGTCGAGCATCCGGTCAGCCTCGTCGAGGATCAGCATACGGATCTTCTTCAGATCGAGCGTGCCGCGATTCATGTGGTCGGTGAGTCGGCCAGGCGTTCCGACGACGACGTGGGCGCCCCGCTTGAGCTCGGCAAACTGACGGTCATAGGAGGCGCCGCCGTAGATCGCCACGGAGTTTACGCCCCGACGAAAGGCGGCAAGTTTGTGTACCTCGTCGGCCACCTGCGTGGCCAGCTCCCGTGTGGGCGTGAGGATCAGGACCTGCGTGGCCTTGAGCGAAGGATCGATTTTCTCGATGGCGGGGATGCAGAAGGCCGCCGTCTTGCCAGAACCTGTCTCCGACTGGCCGACCACGTCGCGGCCCGACATGATCAGCGGAATGGCGGCCGACTGGATCGGCGAGGTCTCCTCGAAGCCGAGCTGTGCCACGGCCTTGAGCACTTCTGCGGAAAGTCCCAGCGACGCGAATGGCACGTGTCCGGGCCGGGCATCGTCGGGAGTGGAGGGAGCGGCGGGCCGATCGGACTTGGAATCCGGCATGAGGGAAAGCCTGAGAGGAGGACTGGCGGGGAGGGGAGTGCGGGCGGGAACCCCACAGACTACCTCAACCGCCTTCGCGATGCGCGGCAGGCCGCCGAAATCGCGACGCCCGTGACCTCATCGTGGCCCAAGCAGCCATTCGGGAACGGAGATGCCTCGCTTTCCAGCCCGCGCCAGCAGTTTCGTCCGATAGACGTCTCGCAGCTGTGCTGCGGGCGTCGCCTTGGTTTCACCCGGTTTTGACGCCGGCTTCTTCGGATTCCTGGGCCTCGGCGGCTTTCCGTTCGAACGGGGATTGGTCGCGAACCAGAGTTCGCCCGCCGTGCCGAGGCGGGTGATGTCGCGGTCGAGCAGGGGCTCACGGTCTGCCTCGCCGGCGGCAAAGTATTCGTCGATGCCCTGCTGCTGCACCCGCTTCCAATCGGCGACGAACGCATCCCGCACCTTTTTCGCCTCCTCGCGATCCATCTTGTCGATGTTGCGGGTCAACTGCGCGACGCCCGACCTGCGATCGCGTGCCGTCAGCTCCCCTGCGAGCAGACGGGCCTGCAACGCGAGCGTCTCGTCCACGAGGCCCTTGCCCCGCATGAAAAACCACGAGAGGCCACCGGCGGCCAGAAGCACGCCCACCATCAACGCGGCCAGAGAACGCTGCCGTGTGGTCATGGATGCCTCGACGGAGCCCTGCCTCGTTACGGATCCAACGTCGAGTCGGTGTCGTCCGGCGGAGCCGTCGGATCGTTGCCGTCGCCGACCGTGCAATACCAGCGGAGAACGGTGGCATCAGTCGCGTTGTCGATCGCTTCCACGTGGCCGTCGAGAAACACGAAGTTGGTGACTGCCGGATGCATGCTCCCATACTTGCGGGGATTGCGATCGTCGGGGCCATCGGCGATGCCGCGGGCCGTGTCGCGGAAGAGCGTGAGAGGAGTGTCTGACGCAAACATCGCGGTGTCGCCCTGATCGTGCTGCACCATGTCGGGCGACGACGACTGCGTGGTCTTGGGGATGTGCCGCTCGCCGCCGGCAAACGTCTTGCTCAGGCCATCGGTCACCTGCTGCGGCTTCACCGACGAATAGGTGTGGATCGGTCCGCCCTGCTTGGGATCGAACGACGTCCCTGAAATACCGTAGTTAAAATACGATCCCGCATTCGCGGCGTAGTCGCCCCCGGCCGCCACTCCCGTCTTGACTGGCGGTTGGTCGTCATTGTCGAAGTTCCGATCGGCCGCCGGCGAGCGGCGGCTGGCGCAGTAGAACGTCGACACTGGCGTCCGCATGGCGATACTGTTCGCGTCTTCGTCGACGCGGGCCGTCTTGACGTAGGCCGCATAGATCTGCGCCTGCTCGACAAAGGGCAGCAGCCGAAAGGCCCACGACACGCCGTACTGGTTCTTGGTGTCTCGGCCCGACGGATACGTCTTGCGAGCCTGCTCGTAATTGGCGATGCCGAGGCCCACTTGCTTGAGATTATTGGCACAGCTCATCCGCCGACCGGCCTCGCGGGCCGTCTGCACCGCTGGCAGCAGCAGTCCTACGAGCGTGCCGATGATGGCGATCACGACGAGCAGTTCGACCAGCGTAA
>CAYSPN010000730.1:0-1834 GCA_964432895.1 uncultured Candidatus Kuenenia sp. | reverse complement strand
CCCATTTCTGCAGCATGTGCGGGCCGAAGTATTGCTCGATGAAGATCTCGCAAGAGATCCGCGACATGGCGGCTGCCGAGGCGGCTGGCACGGAGAGCGAGCCGGTCGCGATCCAGCTGCCGTAGCGTTCAGCCCTTCGTGTTCAGCTCTTCGTATTCAGTTCAGCGACCGGCGGAGCGTGAACCCCGCGGCGGCCGAGGCGATCCCGCTCGACAGCAGGTTGATGCCGATCAGCGTTCCCAGATAGAGCCCCGCCTGACTGGCCGGGCTCGTCAGCAGGATGCCGCCCAGCACTGCCGTGAAGATGCCGTCGAAGAGGATCCAGCCGCGTGGGAATTCGCGAGGCACAGAAAACGCGGCCGTCAATTTGGCCGCCGCCTGAAGCAGGATCAGGATGCCCAAAAACGTGACCAAGGCGTGGATGCCCTCGACAGGGATTGCGATCATGGCCACGCCAGCGACGACCGAGAGCGCCCCGCAGACCAGTGCGAGCCAGAAGCCGCGCCACGTCCAGGTGCCCGCCGCCATGCCGAGCTGAGAGATACCCGCCGCAATCAGTGTGCCGGCGCAGAGATAGTCGATGACGGTCGACGCCACCCAGGGGGCGGCGATCGACAGGATGCCGAGCGCTGCCAGCACGCCGCCGATCCCGAGGCACCAGGTGGCAATCTGGCGTCCTGATAGCTCGATCTCAATGTTCGCAGTGTCGGAAGAAGGCATGGCGGTGTCTCCGAGGGAATGGCTGCTGGCAAAAAAAGGGTACGCACGCGGCGACGGAGGATCGAGTCGGTAGGGGATTATCGCCGCTTTTCCGAGAGCCGGGGCAGAGGCGGTCGGCGGCCGCTACTTGCAAATCGATTGCATGTGCGGTACGGTGGGGCCGCCGTGATCCATCCCTCGGAGATTGACGTATGTCAGCCCCCAGTCGCCACGACGGCGCCCCTGTTCGCCTCGACGCCCGCATCCCCGAAGGCCGTGACGGCCGTCTGCCGGTCACCGTCCTCTCCGGTTTCCTCGGTGCCGGGAAGACGACTCTCCTCAACCATGTGCTGGCCAATCGCGAGGGCCGCCGTGTCGCGGTGATTGTCAACGACATGAGTGAGGTCAACATCGACGCCCAACTCGTCGCCAATCCATTGGCGGCACCTGCCGCCAGCCGTCTCAGCCGTACCGAGGAGAAGCTGGTCGAGTTTTCCAACGGCTGCATCTGCTGCACGCTTCGCGAAGACCTGCTCGAAGAAGTGGCGAAACTGGCCCGGGAAAAACGGTTTGATTACCTGCTCGTGGAGAGCACGGGCATCTCCGAACCGCTGCCGGTGGCGGAGACGTTCACCTTCGTTGACGAAACCGGGGAAAGCCTGTCTTCGCTCGCCCGTCTGGACACGCTCGTCACGCTCGTCGATGCGAAGAATTTTCTCGACGATTACTGCTCGCGTGACGAGCTTCGGGATCGCGGCATCGGTCTCGATGAAAACGACTCTCGTGATCTCGTGCAGTTGCTCGTCGAGCAGGTTGAGTTCGCGAATGTGATCGTCATCAATAAGATCGACCTCATCGATGTCGAAGACCTCGCCTACCTGGAGACCATCCTCAGGAAACTGAATCCAGCCGCCCGGATCATCCGGACGGCGCAGGGACGCGCGCCGCTCGACGCCCTGCTCGACACGCATTCATTCGACATGGAACACGCCGCCGGACATCCGGGTTGGCTCGCTGAGGCACCAGGCACACATACACCGGAGACCGAGGAATACGGCATATCGAGCCGCGTGTTTCAGGCCCGGCGGCCGCTGCACCCGCAGCGGTTCTGGGATTTGATTACCGGGCCTGCGTT
>CAYSPN010000729.1:0-4990 GCA_964432895.1 uncultured Candidatus Kuenenia sp. | reverse complement strand
GGAGCATGAGATCGTGTTTCCGTCGCGAGTGGCCGTCCTCGTCGACTCCAGCGCCAGCATGACGTTACGGGATGACGCTGCTGCTGACGAGCAGGCCGCAGATAAGCAGGCTGACACGCGGTCGCAGCGCGCGATCGAGGTGTTGCGTGAAGGAGGGCTGCTCGCAGCCCTTGCGCCGCGGCACGAGGTGTCGATATGGCGGTTCGATGCCGATGCGGAGCCGCTGGTCGTGCTGCCGACAGCGATCACGCCCGCGGTTCCCGTCGCTCCCGACGAGTCGCCGGCTGCGGCCGAAGCGGCCCCGATCGAGAGTGACTGGCCCGAACGCCTGACAGCCCGTGGCTACGAAACCCGCCTTGGTGAGGCACTGGCCCGGGTGCTCGACCAGGAGCCGCCCGGCGTGCTGGCCGGCGTGATCGTGCTGACAGACGGCGCCAACAATGCCGGCGTCGATCCCGCGGCGGCGGTGGCGGCGCTCGGCAAGGCGGGCGTGCCGGTGCACACGCTGGGGATCGGGTCCGACCGACTGCCAACGAACGTGCGGGTCGCCGACGTGCTCGTGCCGGCCCGCGTGTTTCCCGGCGACCGCTTCGCCGTGACCGCCTACCTGCAAGCGCAGGGATTGGCGGGCCAGACGGTCCGCGTGGAACTCTCCGACGTGGCGGCCGCGGATGCACCAGGTACACCAGATGCAGTTGGGGGCGATCCGCAGACGGCCGCAGCAACGGGGCGAGTGATCGACACCACGGAGGCAGTGCTCGGCGCCGGTGGCGAACTCGTCGCGGTGCGGTTCGACGTGCCGGGGCTGGAGACGCCGGGCCGCCGCGATCTGGCCGTGCGGGTGATTCCGCCTGCCGCGGACCGCACGCCTGCCGACAATCGGCAGGTGGCCGAGGTCGAGGTGGTCGACCGGGTCACCCAGGTGCTGCTCATGGCCGGTGGTCCGAGCCGCGAATACCAGTTCATGCGGAACGTGCTCGAACGCGACAAGAGCGTCGCTGTGGATGTGCTGCTGGGCACCGCCGGCAAGGGCGGCTCCCAGGATGCCCGCCGGATCCTGCCGGTCTTTCCACCCACGGCGGAAGAATTGGCGGAATACGACGTGGTCGTGGCCTTCGACTACGACTGGCGGCTGCTCGATGCCGCAGCCCAGACTCGCCTCGAACGCTGGGTGTCGCGTGAGTCGGGCGGACTCGTATTCGTGACCGGTGGTATTTTCATGGACGCGTGGCTCGCCGACTCGCAGACCACGCTGATCCGCAACCTCCATCCGGTGGAGTTGCGACGGGCCGGCCGGCTGACGGGTGATGATTCCGCAGGGAGCGAGGAGCCGATGCCGATCGTCTTTTCACGCGATGGACTCGACGCCGAGTTTCTCTGGCTGGCCTCGAGCCGCATCGCCAGCCAGACCGTCTGGAGCGAGTTCAAGGGTGTGTTTTCCTGTTTTGATTCGGCGGGACCGAAGCCTGGCGCCACGGTCTACGCACGGGCTGCCCGTCCCGGCGCGGCGGCCGCGCCAGACTCCAACCCCATCTACTTCGCCGGCCAATTCTACGGCTCTGGCAATGTCTTCTTCATGGGGAGCGGCGAGATGTGGCGGCTGCGTTCGCTCGAAGACAGCCTGTACGAACGGTTTGCCACGCAGTTGGTGCGACACGTGTCGCAGGGGCGGCTCCTGCGGGGCTCGCGGCGGGCGCGGCTGCTCGTCGAGAGGGATCGATTTGCCGTGGGGGCCACGGTGGTGGTTCGTCTGGTGGTGCCCGAGGGCGACTCGGTGGTGCCTGCCGAGTGTCGTGTGGCGGGGCCGGATGGAACAGTGGTGCGGGTGCCATTGGTGGCCGAGCGAGACCGGGCCGGTGTGCTCCAAGGGACGTTCGTGGCAGCCCGCGATGGATCGTGGCGGATCGATGTCGACCTGCCCGGCGCGAGCGGCGAGAAGGTATCTCGCCGTATTCAGGCGCGGCTGCCGGATCGCGAATTGGAACGACCGCGGCTCGATCGCGGCGTGCTCGAACAGCTCGCCACGCTCTCCGGGGGCACGGCCCACGTTCTCGCCGCGCAGCCGTGGACGCCCGTTGATTCACAGTCGCTCGCCGTTGGCATCAAGGATCGATCCCGGCGGGAGTACGAGACCGGCTCGCCCGACGGCGCATTCAAACGACGGCTCAACAGCATCCTGCTGGCACTGGGCGTCGGCCTGTTGTGCACGGAATGGATCCTGCGTCGGCTCGTGAAGCTCGCGTGAGTATCTGGTCGCTCCTTTCTCTATCGCACATTCCCACCCCATCGTTCATCACTGTTTCGCCCAGCACTGGTTCGTAACCGCCGAGACCTTCCTGTGACGCTTGTCATCGATCCACCGTCGCCGTCACCTGCATCCGAGGGCCGGCGGGCTGCTGGCGCCGACGTGGCGGCGCTGAGAGCGTTGCTCGCGACGTTGCGTCGGCAGACCCGTGGATGGATCTGGGTGGAGTCACTGGCGTGGCTCTGTCTTGCGGCCGTGGCCTTCTTCTGGGCATCGCTCGTGATCGACTGGTGTGTGGAGCCGCCGCGGTGGGCGCGGGCGGTGCTGCTGGCAGCGGCGGCGGCGGGGCTCGCCGTGATCGCCTATCGCAAACTGCTGGGGCGGCTCTCTACCGATCTTGGCGATACGAGCCTCGCGGTCGTCGTGGAACGGGCCCACCCATCGTTTCGCGATAGCCTGTCGACGGCGATCGAGCTGGCGGACCAGCCCGCCGCCGACGTCAATCCCGAACTCCTCGCCCGCACCGCCGCAGAGGCGACCGCGCACATGGGGCAGGTTCGTCCGGAGCGGATCTTCCGCCGGCGGCAGTTGGCGATGCTCGCCTTCGCGGCGGTCGCCGCCGTGGCGAGCATCGCGGGTCTGGCGCTGGCCCGGCCTGCGGTTGCCACCCTCTGGGTGCGGCGACTGCCGCTCTTGGGCGACGAGCCCTGGCCGAGGCAGGTGCAGCTGGCGATCGACGATTTTTCCGGCGGCGTGCGGAAAGTGGCGCGTGGCAGCGATGTCGACGTGATCGTCCACGCGCGGGCTGCCGATCGAGTGCCGGAGGTGGTCGACCTGCGGTGGCGGGCGGCGCAGAACGGCGGCCTTGGGCAACGGCCCGCTGGCGGGCTGCGCGGCAACTGGCATGTTGACCGGATGGGATCGCGGGGCGGCGTCTCGGCTGATGGCCAAGCGTTTGGGCATCTGCTCAAGGCAGTCAACGACAGCCTCGATCTGGAAGTCCGCGGCGGCGACGCCCGGCTCCGCAATCTCAGGATCGAGGTGCTCGACCCACCGGCGCTGGAAAAACTGCTGATCACTTCCACGCCCCCCGCGTATCTTGGCAGCGGCCCGCGGGAATCGCCGCCGGCGCGGATCGTGCAGATTCCGCGAGGCTCGACGGTGGAGATCGCCTGCACATGCACGAAGCCACTCACTGCGGCCACCATGGTGGCGGTCGCGGGCGGCGGCTCGGCCGCCGAGGAGGTGTTGGCCACGTTCTCCGCCGCAGGCACGGTGGCTGGCGGCGGGCCGCCAGCGGCGGCGGAGCGTACGATCGTCGGCCGGATCGCGGCGCTCGATGCCGACCGCACCATCGTGGTGCGATTCACCGACACCGACGGCCTGATGAACCGCGAGCCGGTGACGTTCACGCTGTCCGCCCTGCCGGACGAGCCGCCTCAGGTCGCCATGCGTCTCCGTGGCATTTCGACCGCGGTCACGCCGCGGGCCAGGGTGCCGCTGGTGGGCACCATCTCCGACGACCACGGGCTGGGAGGAGCGGCGGTGCGGCTGAGGGTGACGGACGGCGGCGAGACCGTGCTGCCCGTGGCCCGGGTGCGTGTCGGCGATCCGGTCGTGGAACTGCCCGCGGAGGGCGCGGAAGTCGTGCAGCTCGAGCCGCTCGGGCTCGCGGTCGGCCGCAAGCTCGAACTGGCGGTCACCGCCACCGACACCTGCACGCTCGCTGGCGAGCCGAATGCCAGCACGAGCGATGCCTGGTCGCTCGACGTGGTCGCCCCCGAATCGCTCGTGGCGATGCTCGAAGCCCGCGAGATCATCCTCCGCCGGCGGTATGAGAGCTGCGTGGCTGATCTGACGCAGGCTCGCGACGGGTTTGCCTCGCCGATCCAAGACGGCGCCGTGGATGGTGGGGATGATCCGACCGACGCCGCTGCCCGACTCGGTGACGCCACCGCCCGCGCAGCGGGTGAGACCGCCGAACTGTCCGAGGCCTTCCGTGGTATCCGCATGGAGTTCGACAACAATCAGCTCATGACGCCGGAGTTGGAGGCACGGCTCATGACCCAGATCGCAGAGCCGCTTTCCGCGATCGCCAAGCAGGATCTGCCGGCATTGGCGACGGCCTGCCGGGCAGGCACGGGACGTCAGGAGCTCGTTCGCCGGGCTGACGAGGTGCTGGCCCGGATGCGGGCTGTGCTCGATAAGATGATGGAGCTGGAGTCGTTCAACGAGGTGGTGGAGCTTCTGCGGGGCATGATCCGCACCCAGGAGCAGATTCGCGCGGAAACACTCGAGCAGCAGAAGCGGCGGGCCCGGGAGGCGTTGGAGCGACCATGAGAACCATCTCCCGAGTATCTGCGTTCGCGATCGTGGCCTCTGTCTCGCTTGTGGCAGCCCGAGACGGCCTGGCTCAGGCTGCGGACGAGCCGGCGGCGAAGGCCGCGGCGGCGGGGAGTGGTCTGGCCTCCCGCGAGCAGGACCTGGCGCAGCAGTTTCGCGATCTCGAAAAGACGTTCCTCCGGCTGGCCGACCTGTTGGCCCCCAGCGATCCGCGGCGGGCTGCGCTCCTGCGCAGCGTGTTCGAGCAGGCGCGGGATGCGGAGGTGGGCGACCGCCTCGACACGATCGTGCAGCTGTTGGAGAAGGGCCAATTGCTCAAGGCGGGCACCAGCCAGACCAATGCGCTCGACACGCTCCGCGAGCTGCTCACGCTGCTGGAGTCGGGCGATACCGACAAGCGGC
>CAYSPN010000728.1:0-3856 GCA_964432895.1 uncultured Candidatus Kuenenia sp. | reverse complement strand
CTGGGCCTTCATCCCGACATGCTCGCACTCACGCAGCAACGCCGCCACGAGGCGTTGGCACCGCTGGCCCCGGTGCCAGCGGAAAACACCGTGCTGCTGATGATCGGCCGCGGGTCGAGCGATCCGACGGCCCATCGGCAGTTGCATGACTTTGCCGTTGCCTCATGCGAGCAACAGCCTCCATGGGCGGCACATTCCGCTGGCCCATTCCAGTCACGCATCGAACTGGGGTTCGTGGCCGCGGCCCGACCGACGCTGGATGAATCGATTGCGAATGCGGCAGGAGGAGGTGGAACTGGGAGTGCTGCCGGGGGCAGCGGTTCGGTCCGCCGCGTCGTCGTGCAACCGCACCTTCTGTTCCGCGGTCACGTAGAAGAGCAGGTGACCGCCGCTGTGGCTCGCGGACGCCAGCAACATCCCGGGATTGAATGGGTACAGGTCCAGCGACTTGGGGCCGATCGGCTTGTGGCGCAGGCACTGATCGATCGTGCCGCGGTCGCATTCCCGGACGCGGTCGCGGGATGATCCCACGATGGGAGCCGGACGGGGGCGGAAAAGTTGTACGAACGGCCTTTTCAGCAGCAAAGAACATCTCGTCAGAAACGGGTCGATTCGTCAGAATGAACGAGCAGAGTCTTGGAACGTCCTGAGGCAAGGAGTCAATTCACGTGAGCGGCAATCGTCCCACCCACGCCGGCTGGCATTTGTCGGCGGTGTTTGCGGCCTGTCTGTTGGTGGCCTTCGTCGTGCCAAGCCGCGGAGAACAGCCGCCCACGGCCGTCGGCCCGTCCGCTGCCAGCAGCACTTCCGCCGCCCCCGCCGCGGGCAGCAAGCCAGGGCCCAACGACCGGCAGATCACGCTCGCCGTCCGCAGCTATCTGGAGCGGGAGCACTTTCTGCGGCACCCGATCGACGACGATATCGCCAAACGCTGGTTCACCATCTTCCTCGAGGGACTCGACCCGTGGAAGCTGCACTTCCTGCAAAGCGACATCGACGGCTTCATGCAGAAGCGGGATTCCCTCGACGACCTCGTCAAACGAGGCGACGTGAGCTTTGCCTACGAGGTGTTCAACCGTTTTCTGGAGCGCGTCGATGCGAGACTGCCGCTGATCGAGAAGATGGTGAACGGTCCGCAGGACTTCACCAAGCAGGAGTCGATCGTCATCGACCGTGAAGCCGCGACCTGGGCCAAGAGCGAGGCCGAGGCCGAGGACAACTGGCGGAAGCGGATCAAGTACGACCTGCTCATCCAGAAGATGGAGAAAACGTCCCCGGAGGAGGCGAAGGACAAACTGCTCCGGCGCTACAAGAGCTTTGCCAAGCGGATGCACCAGATGACGGCCGACGAACTGCTCGAGACGTATCTCACCGCGCTCACCAGCAGTCTCGATCCTCACACCAGCTTCATGTCACCCGGCACGCAGGAAAACTTCGCCATCGCCATGCGGCTGCAGCTCGACGGCATCGGCGCCCAGCTCAAGGGTGAGGACGGCTACACCACCATCATGGAGCTCACGCCTGGCGGTGCCGCCGACCGTGACGGGCGGCTCAAGAAGAAGGACCGTGTGGTCGGCGTTGGCCAGGGGCAGCAAGGGGAAATGGTCGACGTCGTCGACATGAACCTCAATGAAGTCGTGAAGCTGATCCGTGGCAAGCGTGGCACGGTCGTCCGCCTCAAGGTGATCCCGGTGGGAGAGACGGTGCCCAAGATCTACGACATCACGCGGGACAAGATCGAGCTCAAGGATGCCGAGGCCCGCGGTGAAGTCGTCGAGGACGGCAAGAAGCCGGACGGTTCACCCTGGCGGATCGGCGTGATCAACCTGCCCAGCTTCTACATGGACATGGACGGCGCCCGGCAGGGGCAGGCCGACTACAAGAGCAGCACCCGCGACTGCAAGCGTCTGATCGAGGAGTTCAAGCAGAAGGGGATCGACTGCGTGGTGCTCGATCTACGGAACAACGGCGGTGGCTCGCTGCCGGAGTCGATTTCGCTGACGGGCCTGTTCATCGACACCGGTCCCGTCGTCCAGATCAAGGATGCCGACAAGCGGGTACAGCAGTATGACGATGTCGATCCTGGCGTGTCGTGGGACGGACCGCTGGTCGTGCTGACGAACAAGTTCAGCGCCAGTGCCAGCGAGATCGTGGCCGGTGCCATCCAGGACTACCGCCGTGGCCTCGTCATCGGCGACAAGGCGACGCATGGCAAGGGCACGGTGCAGAGCCTGCTCGACCTCGGTCGCCAGCTCTTCCAGCGGCTGCCGAATGCCCCGTCGCTCGGTGCCATCAAGATCACGATGCAGCAGTTTTACCGGCCGCTTGGTGCCAGCACGCAGTTGGAGGGTGTGAAGAGCGATGTCGAGCTGCCAAGCATCACCACGCATCTGCCGGTGGGCGAGTCGGATCTCGATCATGCAATCGCCTTTGACAAGGTGCCGCCCGCGGCGTTTCAGTCGAGCGGCCGTGTGACCGACGACATGCTTCGCGCCCTCAAGGAGCGGTCGACGGCGCGGATCGCGAAGAGCGAAGACTTCACCAAGGTGCAGAAGGACATCGCCCAGTACGAGAAGCGGAAGAGTGAGAAGACCATCTCGCTCGTCGAATCGGAATTCGAGCGGCAGTGGAACGAGGGCAAGGCAGCGGAGGACGAAGAAAAGAAGCTGGAAGAAGAGATGGACGCCCAGCGGCGGCCGATCGTGAAGCGCGACTTCTACTTCAACGAGGCGATGAACGTCACGGCCGACTACCTCAACTCGCTGGCAGGTGGCGCGGCGGGCCTGGCCCGCGCGAACCGTCCGGCTGAGGCACCGCGTCCCGCACCGGTGCCGGTGCTGCAGTAAACCGTATTGGTTCGCCGGCTGTGGCATGCTCGTCGCCGGCGGATTCTGCGACGGGATGCTCGTGTCCATCTCCCTCATCCAAGCCCGCAGCGCCAGCAAGGGAATGCGGTGGGCCTTACGGAATGGATCGCGGATTCCTTCGCTCGCGCTTCGGGCTTGTATGGGAGCCGCCGCGTCGGGCTTGCCAATGGAACGGATGCGGATGCGATCACATCGAACCCTGGAGCACCTTCTCGATACCGCGGAGCGGGTCGGGGTGGGCGAGCGGGATGGGCAGGTCGCGGAAGAGAAGGGCGGGATCGACCCGTTTGTCGGCGCCGCGGGCCCGTGGCAGGGAGGGCTCCCAGTGTGGTGACGGGCTGCCGGTGATGGCAGCCAGGTGGCCATACCAGTCGCGTCGTAGGACGGGATGCCCGTCTGAAACGACGTAGAGCGGCCGTGGCGTGACTGCCGCGGCCACCGCACACACGACGGCCGCCGCATCGTCGATGTGGATCAGGTTGAGCCAGCTTTCGGGAACGGCCGCGATCGGCCGGCCAGCCTTGAGATCGTCGAGCCGCGGCAAACGGTCCGGGCCGTAGAGGCCGGCGAACCGCAGCGCCACTCCTGGTCCCTTCGCGTGGCTGTGCAGGAGCGACTCCGCCTCCACGAGCACATGGCCCGCCTCACGGCTTGGGTTCGTGGGCGTGTCCTCGGTGACGATGCCACCGCCTTCATCGCCCCACACACCCGTGGAACTCGACAGGATCACCCGTGGCGAACCCTTCAGCGCATCGAGCAGGCGGGCCAGGCCATCGACGTGCACATCGCGATGGGTCGCGCCGCTGGTGCGATCGAAACCCACGGCCCAGAAGACCGTGTCGAAGGGCGGGAGCGCGTCCAGCGTGTGCACCTGCGACGAACCAGATGCCGCAGTGACGTCGTACACGATCGGGGTGATGCCGATCGCCGCGAGTTCTGCCGCGCGGGCCGGGCTGCGGGTGATGCCGAACACGCGGTCCCCGGCGGCG
>CAYSPN010000727.1:0-1661 GCA_964432895.1 uncultured Candidatus Kuenenia sp. | reverse complement strand
GCCAGCCCCGGCACGAAGGATTCAGGTATTCCGCAGCTGCCGGAGGAGGATGCAAAGGTGCAGGCGCCGATCGAGCTCTGGGTTCACGGCAAGCTCGGAGACGGGACCGCCGCCAAGGTGGTCGCGATTTGGAGCGCCGTGCATTTTGGATTGGACAAGTTCCGCGATGCTGCGCCGCCAGGGGCCGCGAAGCTGGACGACATCAAGCCGGCCATAGTCGGCGATTGGTGGGTGCTCCGAGTCGGCGCTGATCTGGTGGAAGGCCTGCTCGACCAACTCCAGGCCGACGAAAAAGGAGCGTAGCGTCTGAGGCTCGCGCCGGGGTGTCGCGCGAGAGAGTGCCACGGAGCCAGTGGCATCTCTTGGATTCGAGAAATGGATTCGAGAAAATACCCGCTTGCTCAGCCCGCCGCCGTGCCGCATGCATACGCATGCCGCACTGTCGGCTCGGGATCGTTTTCCAGCTTTCGAACAGTCGCGATAAAGTCCGCGTGACCGAGCAGCCAAGAAGGCGCACGGCGGATCTCCTCTGCGATGTGGGCGCGGAATTCCTTGTGGGCGGAACTCGCATACTCCATCGCGTGCCCAAGCACCGTTTCGCGAGCCACCTCCTTCACGACAAGCTCACCATGCTGGCCCGAAAGCTTGTGAAGGCTGGCGAGGAAATTATTGCAGGCCAGCCCGCGGAATTCGCCCGGCGAGAACGGCGACAGGATTCCGTCATAGATCTGGTAGAGAAGGTACCCGTGTCCGGCCAAATAGTGGAGTAGTTCGTCGCCCGTGTAGCCCGCGGCGCGGCAATGCGTTTCATTGACCTCGAGCAGAATCTCGCGTACAGCACGGGCTCGAAGGGCACGTTCCATTCCGCGCAAAGCCGGAAGCTCGGAGCCCTCGATATCGATCTTGAGGATGGCGACATCAGAGACGCCGTGGATCGAAAACATCTCGTCAAGCGACAGCGCCGGAGTCGACACCCCCGGCGCGGTGTCGCTTACCGTGGCCCAGGCACTCTCCATTGCTACGTTCACAATCCCGGCGCTGGCGTGCGCCGCGCAATGGACGGGCGTAACATTGGTCAGGCGGTTTTTCACCAACGAACGGCACAGCAGCACGAAATTGACGGGCAATGCCTCGATCGCCAGCACACGCCGGCATTTCAAGGCCGCGGGAATCGCGAACGTGCCGAGGTTGGCCCCAACATCCACGAAGGTTTCGCTGCTGGATAGTCGGCTCACCACGTATCGGACTGCCGCATCGAACAACCAACCCTCGCGAATACCCCGGTAATTGAGGTCGTCATCTTTCGCAGGCGTCACGACCCAGAAGTCGGGGGCATCGCCGACGCGGTGGGGCGTGACGAGCTCCTCGAAATGGCGCGGTAGCATGATCTCGTTCCTTGAGTTTCTGGGCCATGGACGCTGGCTGACGGGCTCGCGGAACAGGAACGTAATTCCAGTCGATCGGATGAGCAACTCGTCTGACTGCGGTAAAGCCCGTTCTACCCGTGATAAAGTCCTTGAGCGGTAATGTACTGCTCGACCGCGCGGGGCGTTCGGTACCGGATGCTTCTCCCAGCGGCTACGGCCGACCGCAGGTCGCTCGCCCGGATGCCGATCGCCGGCAGCCTCACCCGCTCGGCAATCACTCGATCGAGCCGCTCG
>CAYSPN010000726.1:0-2469 GCA_964432895.1 uncultured Candidatus Kuenenia sp. | reverse complement strand
GGCCATGGAGAAGGGCCGGTCGTTCGTGCATGGCCGCGAGCTGTTCCGCACGGCCAGCTGCATCTCCTGCCACAAGATGGGCGATGCCGGCAATGCTTTTGGCCCCGAACTGGCGAAGCTCGAGGCGAAGATGACGCCGCTGGAGATCACCAGGCACATCCTCGAGCCGTCGCTGAAGATCGACGAGAAGTATCGGTCCACGACGCTGCTCACCGACGACGGCCGATCGATCACGGGCCTCGTCGTGGAGGAGACGCCGACCGAGGTGGCGATCGTGGAAAACCCGGTGGCGAAGGCTGATCCGGTGCGGATCAAGAAGAGCGACATCGACGAGCGGAGCACGTCGCCCGTGTCGATCATGCCGAAGGGCCTGCTCGACAAGCTGACCCGCGACGAGGTGCTCGACCTGATCGCCTACGTGGCCGCCCGGGGCCAGGAGAGCAGCTGCCTCTTCAACCCCGACGGCTGTCCGCACCACAGCAAGTAAGTAGAGCGAGGAAGTTCGCTTTGCGTAGCCCGTGTGGGTGACGCCGCCCGCATACCCTTGCTTGCGCTGCGGGCTTGGATGATGCGCGGTCGCGCCGCCTCATTCCCATGCAAGCCCGCAGCGCGAGCAAGGGAAATGCGGGTCGCCTTACGACACGCATCGGCTCACCGCGCCGCAGCGCCCGGGGGGCGTGCCGAGAGCAGGCCCAAATCGAAGGCGCGGGCCACGGCCTGGGTGCGGTCGCTGGCCCCGAGCTTCTCGATCACGCCGGCCACGTGGGCCTTGGCAGTGTGGGTCGAGATGCCGAGCAGCCTGCCGATCTCGGCGTTCGTAAACCCCTCCCGCATGAAGGCCACGACCTCGATCTCCCGGGGCGTGAGCGAGATGCCGGCCACCTGCTGCGTGGGTCGGGAATCGACGATCGCGTGCTCGCTGACGGGCCGCCCGCCGGCGTGCACCGAGCGGATCGCGGCAAAGACTTCGCTGTGGCGGACGCTCTTCGTGATATAGCCATTGGCACCGGCGGCCAGCGCCCGAGCGACATCTTCAGCCGAATCCGACGACGTGAGCATGAGCACGCGGGACTGCGGGGCGATTGCGCGGAGCTGCTTGAGCGTTTCCACGCCGTCGAGCCCGTGCATCGTCATGTCGAGGAGACAGACATCGGGCGTGTGCTGTTGCCAGAGCCGGATCGCCGCCTCACCGTCGTCGGCCTGAGCGACCACTTGGAAATCGGGCTCGGTACTCAAGAGGTTCGCGAGCCCCGCCCGCATCCCCGGATGGTCGTCCACGAGCAGCAGTCGGATGCGGGAGGTGTGGTGCATGGTGGGTGGCGTCGCGGAACCGGAGCGGCGGGCCGTGCGGTCGTTCGGAGCAGTGCGAGACATCGCCCCACTCAGTCAGTATCCGTTCCCCGTGGGCGTGCCGCCAGTAGCCAGTTGGCTAATAGCGGTGGCGGCTGCGGCATGGTCTTCTGAATCGAGAGGTGGTTTCCGAGCCATGACTTCCCGAGAGATAGACATTTGCGTCCCCACACGTTTCCCGCGGTGCTTTTCCCCGGCGTTTGTCTCGGCCTGGTGCTGGCCGCGTGGCTTCCGGCGATCGCCGTCGCGGAAACGTTTCATGTGTCGCCGGAGGGCGACGACGCGGCCCCGGGCACGGCTGCCGCACCATTCCGTACGGTGCAGCGTGGGGCGGAGGCCGCCCAGCCGGGCGACACGGTGCTCGTGGCGCCTGGCATCTACCGGGCGCGGGTCGCCCCGCCACGGGGTGGCACTGTTGGCAAGCCGATCGTCTTTCGCTCTGCCGAACGGCACAAGGCGGTGATCAAGGGCTCGGACGAATGGAAACCAGAGTGGCGGCGGCAGTCCGATGCGATCTGGTCGGCACCGGTCGACCAGGCACTTTTCACCGATACAGCACATGTGGACGGCGGCAATCCATTCGAGATTGCGCTTGCAAGCACACCGTGGGGCCGCGAGGGTCGGCCCGAATACGAGCGACACCTCCGCAAGGAGCGGGCTGGCAATCCCAAGGCCGACAAGGACCTCGTCTACTCGCTGGGGCAGGTCTTCATCGACGGCCATCAGCTGCGGCAGGTGCCCTTCCGGGCCGAGATGGAGGAGCAGCCCGACACCTGGTGGTATGACCGCGGCTCTCGTGAACTGTTCGTGCACCGTGCCGCCGGCGGGCCGCAGGGCTGCCTGGTCGAGATCACGACGCGGCGGCGAATCTTCGCGCCGCACACGCGGGGCCTGGGCCACATCGAGATCGACGGCTTCGTGTTCGAGCACTGCGGAAACCAGTATCCGACCGATTTTTGGATGCAGGAGAAGCCACATTTTCAGCAGGCCGGCGCGGTCGGCACGCGGAGCGGCCACCACTGGCACATCCATCACAACGTGATCCGGCTGGCCAACGGCGTGGGACTCGACCTCGGGCTGGAGGGGAATCCAGCAACCGATCTCGAGAGCGGTGGTCAG
>CAYSPN010000725.1:0-4494 GCA_964432895.1 uncultured Candidatus Kuenenia sp. | reverse complement strand
CGACGACGGCTGCACGGGCATCGCCGTGATGCACCCGGAACTGCAGATGGAAGTGCAACTCGACGAGCACAAACTGCTGGTGATCTACGCCCAGCAGAGGGCTCCCTTCGAGCGGATCCTGGCAGAGCAGGGGATCGAGCGAAACGACCGCATCCGGTTCATTTCGCAGGCCGAGCACCTGCACACCTCCCACACCCGTTTCGCCCGTCGCTTCGACGAGATGGTGAACCGCCTCGGCGCCGGGGTGTAGATCACCGCCGACGGTTCGGAGGCCTTGTTTTCTAGCCCCCATAATGGCCTTGAGGCGAAACGCGGGATTCACGACAGTCTGCGGCCGTCCAGGCTCCGGCATTCCGGAGCCGCCCCGCGGAAGCAGCCATGGCTCGCCTGTCGCTCCTTATCCTGCTGTTGGCAGTCGCGTCTGCGACCACCGCACGTGGGCAGGAAATCCTGCCTGCGCCGCCTGTCGCGCAGCCGAATCCCTTCGCGTCCCTCCCCGAGGGCACGGTGATCGGCCCCTCCGGTCCGGTCATGCCTGGCCCGCCGCCAGCGCCAAAAAACTCGGTGGTCATCCCGCCCCTGGACGCAGAGACCGTCTGGACGCAGATGGTCGACGTCGTCGACGACTACTTCAAGATCGCGGCGGAGCAACGCGTGGTCTTTTCCAACGGCGTGCCCGCCGAGGGCCGCATCGACACGTTCCCGCAGACCGGCTCGACGCTCCTCGAACCATGGCGGGGTGATTCCATCGGCTTCCGTGAACGCCTCGAGGCCACGCTCCAGTCGATCAGACGGGTCGGCACGATGCGACTCAGCCCCGACGCGGCCGGCTGGCGGATCGAGGCGGTCGTGCAGAAGGAGCTGGAAAACATGCCGCGGCCCATGATGGCCACCACGGGCGGCGCGTCGTTTCGCAACGACGACTCCCTCTACCGCTACGGCACGCCGCTCCCCACGCTCGGCCAGCAGGTGGGCGACCAGCCGCGGCCGGTCGCCGCCCCCACGCCGAACCTTGGCTGGATTCCACTCGGCCGCGACCCGCTCCTCGAGCAGCGGATGCTGTCGAAGGTGCTCGCGAAACTCGGCGTGGCCGCCGTGCCGCAGGCCGAGCCCTACTACCAGCCACCGGATGGTGGCGGCGGCCCCTCTGGCATGCCCGCCCCCGCAGCCGGCCCTGTCTTCGGCGCCCCGATCCCGCCGGAACAACTCCCGCCCGGCGCCGTGATCGCTCCCGGCCCGCCGGTGCCGGTCGAGTCGTTGCCGCTGCCGAAGTGAAATGGTGACGCATCCGGCGCATCCCTTGCTTGCGCTGCGGGCTTGGATGAATGCGGGGACCCATGCAAGCCCGAAGCGCAAGCGAGGGAATGTGGGGGCGTGACGGGCCGGCCGCCTACTCGTCGGTCACGCAGCCCTGCGAGGCGGGCGCCACGCAGCGGATGTACTTCGCGAGGATGCCACGGGTGGCCTTGAGCGGCGGCGCCTCCCACTGGCTCCGGCGGCGGCGGAGTTCGTCCTCCGATACCTCCACGTCGATCGACGCGGTATCGGCGTCGATCACGACCACGTCGCCGTCGCACACCAGCGCGATCGGCCCGCCGTCCTGCGCCTCCGGCACGACGTGCCCGACGATGAAGCCGTGCGACCCGCCCGAAAACCGCCCGTCGGTGATCAGGGCCACGTCGTTGCCGAGTCCGGCCCCCACGAGCGCCGATGTCGGCGTGAGCATCTCGGGCATGCCCGGACCGCCCTTCGGCCCCTCGTAGCGGATGATGACCACGTCGCCCCGCTGGATTGCGCCTTGCTCCAGTGCCGCCAGCATCGCCTCCTCGCTGTCAAACACGCGGGCCGGCCCGCGGAACCGCGAGCCTTCCTTGCCGGTGATCTTGGCCACCGCACTGCCCGGAGCGAGGTTGCCGTGGAGAATCGTGATGTGCCCGGTCGGCTTGATCGGGTGCTCCACCGGCTGAATGATCTTCTGCCCGGCGGCCAGCCCCTTGCTCGAGGCGAGGTTCTCCGCCAGCGTCTTGCCGGTGACGGTCATGCAGTCGCCGTCGAGCAGCCCCTTGTCGAGCAGATACTTCATCAGGCCGCTGGTGCCGCCGATCGAGTGGAGGTCTTCCTGCACGAACTTGCCGCTCGGCTTGAGGTCGGCGATGTAGGGCACCCGCCGCGAGACCCGCTGGAAGTCGGCCGGCTCGAGCGGCACGTTCACCGCCCGCGCCATCGCGATCAGATGGAGCACGGCGTTCGTCGAGCCGCCGAGGGCCATCACCGTCACCATGGCGTTCTCGAAGCTCCGCCTGGTCATGATGTCGCGGGGCTTGAGGTCGAGCTCGAGAAGGCGACGGATCGCCGCCCCCGCCCGCTGGCACTCATCGAGCTTGCTGGGATTCTCAGCCGGAATCGAGGCGGTGTCAGGCAGCGCCATGCCCAAGGCCTCGATGGCCGTGGCCATCGTGTTGGCCGTGTACATGCCGCCGCAGGCGCCGGCACCGGGGCAGGACTTTCGCACGATGTCGCCGCGACGGGCGTCGTCGATCCGACCGGCGACGTATTCGCCGTAGCACTGGAACGCCGACACGATGTCGAGCGGGGTGCCGTCGGCGAGATGGCCGGGCCGGATCGTGCCGCCGTAGACCATCAGAGCGGGGCGGTTGAGCCGGCCCATGGCGATCAGGCAGCCGGGCATGTTCTTGTCACAGCCGGGAATGGCCACCAGCCCGTCATACCACTGGGCCTGCATCACCGTCTCGATCGAGTCGGCGATGACGTCGCGAGAGGGGAGCGAGAAGCTCATACCGTCGGTGCCCATCGAGATGCCGTCGCTGACACCGATGGTGTTGAACCGCATCCCCACCATCCCGGCCGCCGCCACGCCCTCGCGGACTCTCGCCGCCAGCTTGTCGAGGTGCATGTTGCAGGTGTTGCCCTCGTACCACATGCTGGCAATGCCAACCTGCGGCTTGTCGAGGTCCGCCGGCTGGAGGCCGGTGCCCAGGAGCATGGCCTGTGAGGCCCCCTGCGAACGAGGCTGGGTGATCCGTGAGCTGTAGCGATTGAGGACGGCGGTGGCGGTCGTGGTGGGCATGGCGTTTTCCTTGGGGTTTCGTGCAGAATAGTTTCCGCGTCCCTCGTTTGAAAGGTGCAGGTGAAAGGTGCTGGAGCTAGTGCGTCCCGAATTCGTCTTCCTCGACATGGGAAACGTCATCGTGTCGTTCGACCGCGACCGGGCCTTCCAGCAGATGGCCAGGGTCAGCGGCGGCGACGCGGCGGCCATCCGTGCAGTGGTCATGGAGGGGGGCATGCACGACCGGATCGAACGCGGTGAAATCAACTGGCCGGAGTTTCACGGCGAGTTTTCCAGGCGCACAGGCACCACCTCCGATCCCGACGCTCTGGCCCATGCCGCCAGCGACATGTTTGCCCTCAAGATCGACATGCTGCCGGTAATCGCCGGCCTGGAACGCACCGGCTGCGGCTTTGGAATCCTCTCCAACACCTGCGGCCCGCACTGGGAGCACCTGCTCACGAAGCGCTACTCCGTCCTGCCCGGCAATTTCCAGCAGGTCATCCTCAGCCACGAGGTACGGGCAACCAAGCCGGGGCCTGACATCTACCGATTGGCGGCGGAGCGGGCCGGCGTGCCCCCCGAGCGGATCTTCTTCTGCGACGACATTCCCGCGCATGTCGAGGCCGCCCGCGCCGCCGGCTGGCAGGCCGAGGTCTTCACGTCGGCCGCGGGCCTGATCGATGCGCTCGATCGCCGGGGGCTGAAGCTGGGGCTGTGAGCAGTCGGACCAGTGCGGTCTCGTCGAAACGGCCCTCCATCACGACCGTGCCGTCGGCCGTGAGCACCGGCACGCGGAGGCCATAGAGCCGCTGGAGGTCGGGATCCGCGTCGACATCGTGGATTTCCACGGCTGCCGCCCGGGCATGCGCCGCCACCATATCCTCCGCCGCCTCGCACAGATGGCACCCGCGACGCGTATAGAGCAACATCACCATATTTTCGTTAGGATACCGGAAGGAATTGGCTGGGTCAGCCATGAAACAGGCATCCGTAGGCCTTCGGGACTCGGCCGCCGATTGCCACGGGACACCGTGCCCCGTCCATCCGCCCCATTCACCTCGACTCGACCGCTCATGTCCGACCCCGCTCCAACGCCTGCCCAGACGATGGACGAATTTCTCCGC
Organism: uncultured Candidatus Kuenenia sp.; assembly: GCA_964432895.1. Taxonomy (GTDB): domain Bacteria; phylum Planctomycetota; class Planctomycetia; order Pirellulales; family UBA1268; genus CAMCQY01. The sequence goes on along the minus strand of CAYSPN010000725.1, from coordinate 300 downwards.
GTCGCGCGGGCGAGCGGCCTGGTCGACTCGGACCGGCTCGACGAGGCCGTCGCGCCATGGAAGGACGGAGCCGGGAAGGGTGTCACAGGCCCGGTTCCCGAGGCCTGCATCCAGGCGATCATCGACCGGGGATTGCTGACCAGTTGGCAGATGGAGCAGCTCCGCAAGGGGAAACACAAGGGGTTCGTACTCGGCAAATACAAACTCCTGCGACTGCTCGGGGCAGGGGGCATGAGCAGCGTCTACCTTGCTGAGCACATGACGCTCCACAACAAGGTGGCGATCAAAGTGCTGCCCGTG
>CAYSPN010000724.1:0-4073 GCA_964432895.1 uncultured Candidatus Kuenenia sp. | reverse complement strand
ACTTGGTGGCATCCTCGAGATTTACGAGAAGTTCCAGGGCGTCGATCCACGGGTCGTGCCGATGAAGATCTTCCCGGCCGTGCACTACTCCATGGGCGGGCTGTGGGTCGACTACCAGAAGAGCAGCACCGGAGGCCTTGTGGAGGGCTCGCCCAGAAACCAGCAGACCAACATTCCTGGTTTGTATGCGATCGGGGAGTGCGACTACCAGTATCACGGTGCCAACCGGCTCGGCGCGAACTCGCTGCTTTCCTGCATCTTCAGTGGCTTGTTCTGTGCGCCGGGCGTGATCGCGGGCTTCGATGCCGGTGGCAAGAAGGCTGCGGAGGAGTCGTCACGGCTCTTTGAGTCGGGGCTGCGCCGCGAGGAGGAGCGCCATCACGCTCTCCTCGCGCGGACAGCGGGCGACGAAAATCCCTATGACCTGCATCAGCAACTCGGCAATCTCATGACCCGCGTGGCCACGGTGGTCCGCCGCAATGAGCAATTGGCGGCCGCCTACGCCGAGGTCTGCTCGCTCGAGGAGCGATGGGGGCGGTGCGCGGTATCCGATTCGGGCAACTGGACCAACCAAAACGTCGTGTTCACGAAGTCGTTGGGTGACATGTTCCCGCTGGCGAAGCTGATCCTCAAGGGAGCCCTGCAGCGAGACGAGTGTCGCGGGGCCCACTACAAGCCCGACTTCGCCATGCCTGGCCTGCAGGCCACCGATCCGGCGGAGAAGCGACGCGAGGCAGAGCAGTGGTGCGATCGCTTCGAGGCCAACACCCGCCGCTGGCTCAAGTCAACGGTGGCGAAGTGTGGTGTGGGTGGCGAGCCCGAGATCAGCTACGAGGATGTCGACACGTCGCTGACCCCGCCGCGTCCGCGGCTCTATGGGTTGGTGGGCGGCGAGATGATCGAGGAAGTCTGGAACGAACGGCAGAAAAAACAGGTTCCCGGCGAAGGGCATGGGCAGGCGAAGCAAGCCGCCTACGCTGGTTCGGCGAGCTAGTTGGCTGTGGAAAAAGCCATCCCTGGCCTTTTTCCACGAAGTGATAACGTCAGGCAGAGCGGTGCTGGGCCCCTTTGGGGCGTTGCGGAGCAGGGTGCGGTTTCCGAGAGCGGAGGAGAATCAACCGATGATCAAGGCAGCTGAATCAAACGGGCACCACGCTGGCAATGGCACGCATGCAGCGGCCGACCATGGTGGCAGCGGGCATGTCGTAGCGGCGCCGCGAGTCGTCCGCGTGCGCGTCCTCCGGCAGGACGCCCCTGGCGAGGAGAGCTACTGGGAGCGGTTCGAGATTCCGTATGTCGAGAACATGAACGTGATCAGCATCCTGCAGCAGGTTGCAGCCCAGGCGAAGTCGCGGGATGGTCGCCGGGTGGCCCCGGTGGCCTGGGATTGCAACTGCCTGGAGGAGGTCTGCGGCTCCTGTACCATGCTGATCAATGGCCGCACGCGGATGGCCTGCTCGGCGCTCGTCGACAAACTGCTGGAAGAGTCGGCCGACGAGATCGAACTGCGGCCAATGTCGAAGTTTCCGGTCGTCCGCGATCTCGTCGTCGACCGTGGCAGGCTGTTCCGCTCGCTCGAGCGAGTGAAGGCCTGGGTGCCCGTCGATGGCTCCTATGACCACGGCCCCGGCCCCCGGATCTCGCCGGAGGCTCAGGAGGATGCGTATCCGCTGGCCACCTGCATCAGTTGTGGCTGCTGTATGGAAGCCTGCCCGCAATTTACGAAGATCGAGACGGTTCGCCGTGAGGATGAGTCAGCTGAAGACTTCGAATCCCGGAAGAAGGCTGCCTTCGATTCGGGTTTCGTGGGCGCCCACGCGATCAGCCAGGCGATGCTGTTCAATAGCCATCCCACCGGCAAGATGATCGCCGACGAGCGGCTGGCGGCGCTGACATCGCAGGGGGGTATCCAAATGTGCGGCAACGCCCAAAACTGCGTCGCCGTCTGTCCGAAGAGCATTCCGCTGACGCGATCGATCGCCCGCGCCGGCCGTGCGGCCACCGTCTGGGCCATCCGCAAGATCTTCGATCGGTAGTGGCGCGAGGTTCGGTCGTTCCATGGGAACCTGCTCTCCTCCAAGCCCGCAGCGCAAGCAAGGGAAATGCGGGTGGCCTTGCGTTCAGGGACGCGGCTACTCCCGCTTGCGCGTCGGGCTTGCATGGGAGTAGGGCAGGATGCCATGCGCAGCCCAGCACACTGTGTTTACTGGGAACTGTACGTTCGTCGCCCTTGATTTCGCAGCCGCGTTTGCCGTGACGGGGCCGTCGTGGTAGTTTTCAGCTACAAAATCCGGTCGTTTGCTGCTTCGTGTCGGGGTCTTGTGCGCGGCCTGTGAGTCTTTCAGAAGAGGATTACGAGTGTCTGTGAACGAGGGTGGTGGTCCGCAAGCGGAGCAGTTCGGCGAAGCAAAGGATGTGGCGCGTCAGGACGTCGGCAATGCCGCCGGCAGCTTTGGCACGATGGGGCTGTCGCCCGCCACGATGGCCGCGGTGGAGCGGGCTGGCTACACGACGCCGACGCCGGTTCAGGCCGGCCTGATTCCCAAGGCCCTGACGGGCATCGACGTGCTCGGGCAGGCCCGCACGGGCACCGGCAAGACCGCCTCGTTCGTGCTGCCGATCCTCGAGCGCATGCTGCAGCCCGGCCGCGCCGGCGGCCCGCGGGCGCTCGTGCTCGTACCGACCCGCGAACTCGCCGTGCAGGTGCGTGATGAATTCGAGAAACTGGCGCACGGCTCGCGGATCCACTGCGTGGCCGTCTACGGCGGCAAGCCCATCAAGGGGCAGATCGACAAGCTAGCGAAACATCCGGCGGTGATCGTCGGCACGCCGGGCCGTGTGCTCGATCACATGAGCCGCGGCACGCTGTCATTTTCAGCGCTCGAGATCGTGACACTCGACGAGGCTGACCGGATGCTCGACATCGGCTTCCGGCCGGACATCGAGAAGATCCTTCGCCGCTGCCCTGAGAGCCGGCAAACGCTGCTGCTCTCCGCCACGGTGCCTCCGCCGGTGGCCAAACTCGCGACCCGCTACATGCGGGATCCCGAGATCCTCGACTTCTCCGTCAACGAGCTCGCTGTCGAAACCATCGAGCAGGCATATGTCACCGTCGATCCCACTCGCAAGTTCGATCTCCTCGAGAAACTGCTGGAACGGGAGGACCCGCGGCAGGTGATCGTGTTCTGCCGGACCAAGCGTGGCACCGACAAGATCTTCGAGCGGCTTTCGCGACGCCGCAGTCGCGCCGCCAGCCAGAGCGGCCATGCCGACGAGGTGGCCTGCATCCACGGCGACCTCCCGCAGGGAGCCCGTGACCGCGCGATGAAGCAGTTCCGTGAGGGTACGACCCGCATCCTCGTGGCCACCGACGTGGTGGGCCGCGGGATCGACGTGTCGGGGGTGTCGCACATCATCAATTACGACATTCCCGAGTTCTGCGACGACTACGTGCACCGCGTTGGCCGGACCGGCCGCATGGGTCGCGAGGGCGTGGCCTACACGTTCGTCAGCCCCGAGGAGGGGACGCAACTCACGCGGATCGAGATGCGAATCGAGCGGCTGCTCAAGCGGGATGAAATTCCGGGATTCGAGGCGTTCGACCGCCGTCCCAAGACGGAGCTGCCGCGATTGGGGGTTGGCGACCGAGCTGGAGTGGACGAGAGCAGCCAGATTGGCAGGCTGGCCGATGCGTCTGCCCAGGAGCCCGCGCCCGCCGAACCGAAGAAGCCGTCTGCGGCGGCGCTGCTCGGCAAGGGCCGGGGCCCGAAGCGACACCGTCGTGCACTCTGACTGGCCGTTGAAAAAGCCATTTATGGTCTTTTTCCACGAGGTCGACCGCAGGAAACGCCGAGGGTTTCCCGATTTGACAACCGCCGCTTCCGGCGGCGCACAACTTGAACGACGGGCTGCGAACCGCCACCACACACAGTACGGACGCATTCATGGATGGAAACGCCGGCAGTTCTGGTACGGGAAGCGGGAGCCGCAAGCGTGCGTTGAAGCAGCGGCTGGAGAGCCTGGGCTCGGCGGGCGTCTCCGATCTGCCCAAACGGCGTGGGGCAAAGCCGCAG
>CAYSPN010000723.1:0-26681 GCA_964432895.1 uncultured Candidatus Kuenenia sp. | reverse complement strand
TGCCAGCCGCGTTGATCGTGCGGCGGATAACGGAGGTCGGTCGGCCCTGCGATTCGCGGTAGGTCCGCACCACATACTCGCCCACGATGGCGACCGCGGCGGTCTGCGCCGCGCCGATAAGCGACATCACCGCGATGACCGCCATCAGTGAGACGCCGGCGTGCTGGTCGCCCGTCGCGTCGCTGCTGAAGCTCGACCAGGTCGCGATGCCCGTGGCCGCGAGGCCGATCGCCGCGAGGACGGCGCTGCACAGCCAGGTGAGCCGCACCGGCGCGTCGGAGGAGATCACAAGCGCGTCTGCGGCCAGCATGATCAGCTTGCGGGCCGAGTATTTCGTCTCGCCGGCGGCTCTGGCGTGGCGGTCATACCAGACCGGCTCGTGGCGGAAGCCGGCCCACGGCACGAGGCTGCGAAGATAGCGACGCTTCTCGGGCAGGCTGCAGACGGCATCGGCCACGGCCCGATCGATCAGCTTGAAGTCGCCCGTGTCGACCGGGATCGGGTGGGGCACGAGGCTGGCAAAGAGCCTGTGAAACAGACTGGCGGTCACGAGTTTGAAGCGTGTCTCGCCCTCGCGGGAGCGGCGGCGGCCATAGGCCACGTCGACGCCGCTCCGCCAGGCGCGCACCATCTCCGGGATCACTTCGGGCGGATCCTGCAGATCGGCATCGATGATCACCACCGCAGCGCCCCGCGCCTGGGCCAGGCCCGCCGACATCGCTGCCTGCTGGCCGAAATTGCGCGAGAGTTCCACGACAACGGCCCGGCTGTCCCGGGCGGCAATCGCCTCCAGTCGCTCGAGCGTGGCATCGCGACTGCCGTCATCCACGTAGACGATCTCGAGGTCCATGCCCGTGCCTGCCACCGCGGCGACGAGGCGATCATGGGTGGCCGCCACGACGGCCTCCTCGTTGTGGCAGGGCACCACGATCGAAAGCAGGCCGCCAGGAGCACGGTCTGTGGCGCGCCGCATGGGCCGCTCGCACGGCAGGATCGCGGGATGGGATTCGTTGTGGGCGTTCATCGGGTGGTGGTCTCCACTGGACTCTCAATCGCGGCAGTTGGGCCGACGCGGCGGGCCCCGTTCGTCGTGTGCGTGCCAACAATCAGGAAATCGTGGTCGCGGAAGAGCGGACGACTGCGACCGATCACCCCGACGCCCTCGGGCAGGCCTGCCGACAGGGATGCGAAATCATCTTCGCGAACGAGCACGACCGCGTCGGGGCCCGAGGCGAGAAAGCGGATGCACTCGTCGCGCTGTGGCTCCTGCCAGGCGGTGACATGACCGTTGGCGTAGTAGACGACGTTGGGCGTGATCTGCGTGAAGGTGCCGAGGCGGGCGTGGCCGCCGGCATGGCGATGCGCCTCCTGCACGAGTGCCGGCAGGGCATTGGCTCCGGCGATCCGGGCAGCTGCCGGGCCCACGGCGAGGCCGGTGTAGACGAGGCCTGTTACGGCGAGCGCCGCGATGGCCCGCAGCGGCTCGCGTCGCCAGTGCCAGAGACAGGCGGCGCCGATGATCGGCACGATGCCCACGAGAGCGGCTGGTGCGGCATCGGTGAGGCCAAACCGTTCGGCCACGAGCACGGCCGCGGCCGTGATCACGCCACCGAGAGCCAAGGAAACCGTGCCAGCGGCCATCCAGGCGGGGTGGGCCCAGATACCGCGTTGGGCGGCAGCCACGGCGGCCGCCGCGACCAGCAGGGCCGCCCCGGGATACGCCGGCAGTACGTAGTTGGGGAGTTTCGTGGCAGATGCCGAGAAGCCGCCCACCCAGACTGCAAGCCACACGATCGCGAGGCCCAGTGCGTGCCTCGAGGCAGGCGAATCGACCCGCTTCCAGACACGCCAGACCGTCACGACGACCGCCAGCGGCAGGAAGCACGACCAGGGAAAGAAGCCGACGAGCATTGCCAGTGGATGAAGCAGCACGCTGCCCCCATGCCGCTCCATCGGGGCCACGAACCGGCCGACGTTGTGGATGAAGAAAAAGCCGTTGAGCCACTCGCCGTTGGTGCGGAGCGACACGGCCGTGTACCACGGCGCCGCCACCGCCAGCATCGCGACGGTGAGCATGCCCAGACGTGCTGTCCGGATGGTGTCCCAGGCGGCCGGAACCGCCGCTGCGAGCCATGCCTTCGTGAGGTGGGGCGCGGCGTTCGTGGCCGCGACCCGCCGCTCCGTCGCCAGCCACCAGGTCCATGGCATCACGACGGCCAGCGGTCCGATGAAGCCGATCGGGCCTTTGCAGACGACGGCGAGGCCCAGCAGCCCGCCGATCGCAGCCGCGCGGCGCCAGGAGAGCGTCGCGAGACCGACCGCCCCATCGGGGCCGGCCAGCAAGGCTTCCGCGAAGAGCACCGTGGCCCAGGTCGTGAGGCAGGTCAGGATCGCATCGGGCGTGGCGGCATGCGCCTCGATGCCGACCAACAGGCAGCCCACATAGGCGAGCGCCGCGACGACGCCTGTGGTGCTGTTGAACCAGCGTGTGCCCGCCCGCAACAGCGCCAGCGCCGTGAGCAGCGTCGCGATCGCCGCCGGGAGACGGGCGGCGATCTCCGATGTTCCAAAGAGCGTGTAGGAGGCCGCCATGGCCCAGTGCATCAGCACAGGCTTGTCGACGGCAAGTTCGTCGTTGAACATCGGCACGACCCAGTCGCCGGTGTCGACCATGGTGCGGGCGATGGCCGCGAACCGCGGCTCGTCTTCGTCCCAGAACGGCGTGGCCGCGATCCCCGCCGCGAGGCTGGTGATCGAGGCGACCAGAACGATGATGAACGGGCGGCGGTCCTGCATGGCTGGCTCCGGGAAAACGGCCTTGGAAGGCGGGGGCGGGGGCGGGGCGTGGGTGAGGAAAAATCAGTCGGCGAATGCGAGCGGGGTATCGTGCTCCGGCTGTGTGTCGCGATCCGAAAGGCGACCGATCAGCAGGAAGTCATGCTCGGCGAGCGTCGGCACGCGTGACAGCACGCCACAGTCTGGCGGCAGCGACGCTGCGACGAGCGTTTCCTGTCGGCTGTCGATGACGACGCGGGCCCGCGGATATCGCCGAAGGTGGGCGGCGACGTCGTCGACGGTTTCGAGTTTCTCGATCCGGGCGCCGGTGTAGAAGACGAGGCTGGGCGGGACGTTCCACAGGCACGCCCACTGGCACTCCTTCGCAGGCTCACCGAGCTGGGCGATGAGCGTCCGCGGCCCCTGCGCGCGACTGAATGATTCAGCGGCGAGAGATGCCATCAGCGTGACGAGCAGGCAGGCGGCGAACGCCATGGCGGTCAGGGCGCGGTGCCGATGACCGGTCGATTGGCTCTGCCAGGCCACCACCGCCGCTGCCAACGGGATCAGTCCGAGCACGCCCAGCCACTCGCAGCCGGGGGCGAGCCGATTGGCCGCCATGGGCAGCCCGATCGTCAGCGCCAGGCCGGTCGCCGCGAGGATCGACCAGGCCACCCGCATCACAAGCCCAATCAGGTGGTCGGGGTCGCGATCCATCTTCATCCGGAGCTTCCGGAAACGCTCTGGGAGGCGCGGCCACGGAAAGTCTGCGCGGCCGTCGGCCCAGTTGGCGAGAAACAGTCCGGTGGCGATCGCCATGGCAGGGTAGGCCGGCCAGATATAGCCGGGCAGCTTCGTGCCTGCGCAGGAGAAGCCACCGATCCAGACAATCGCCCAACAGGCGAGGAGTTGGAGCGGTTCACGGCGGTCGTCGGCTTCGGGTGACCGCAGGATGAATGCCGCGTGTGCCAGCATGGCGGCCAGCACGATTGACCAGGGAAACAATCCGACGGCCACGACGGTCGGGTAGTAGAGGATTGAACCGGAGTGGCCTTCCATCGCCGAAGCGAAGCGGCCGATGTTGTGCACGAAGAGGAATCCGCGGAGCCATTCGCCGTCGGTACGGAAAGTGACCCAGGCATACCAGGGTGCCGCCACCGCCGCGGCCGCGAGCACGATCGTGAGTGGCCGTATGCCGCCGAGCGCAGCCGCCCAGCCGACCTGCGGGCATGATCGCCGGCGCCATGCGGCGAAAGCGAGGAAGGCCAGCAGTGGCAGGGCCAGACCGACTGGTCCCTTGGCGAGCGTGGCGGCGCCACAGGCTCCTCCGATGCCGACGGCAGACCACAGCGAGACCGTGGGCACACCCCCACCGCCTCCAGCCCGGATACCGGCACCACGGACGAACAGAAAGAATGCCAGCGTCGTGAAGAACAGGAGCGGTGCATCAGGGGTGGCGGCGCGGCCGCCCACGGCGGTCCATACGCAGGTGGCCATGGCCAGGCCGCCGAGCAGGCCGGTGGCAGGCCCCAGGAGCGTGGAGCCGATCTGCCATGTGAGCAGGCATGTGCCGATGGTCAGCAGAGCCGAGCCGAGCCGGGCACCGGTCTCGTTGCGGCCGCAGACAGTGAATCCGGCGAGATGGAGCCAGTTCACCAGCGGTGGCTTTTCAACGCGGAGCCGGCCGTTGAACGTCGGCACGACCCAGTCGTGCGAGTCGAGCATCGCCAGCGAGCAGGCAGCATTCTTGGGCTCGTCGTCGTCCCAGAGGGCTGGGCCGCCCAGCCCGAAGAGCAGCACGCACATCGCCGTGGCGGCGACGAACCAACCGTGAAAACGCGTCGCTGGCACGGGTGGAAGGCCTCAGATGGGGGAACGGTGAAAACGGGGCGGGAGAGTAGGGGGGGCAGGCGCGCGGGTCAAGCCGTCCGGCCCGCGGATTTTCCGCGGTTTGAGGCCGGTTGACCGTTCCCACCGGACGGGTATGTTCAAGCGTTCCCACCGGTGAAAACCCCGGGGGTTCAGCTGGGAGAAACCCCCTTGGCAGACGACGCAGACGACATTGATTCCCCCGCAGGTGATGATGCTGCCTCCGCAGGTGACGCCGGTGGTTCCAAGGGAGGAGTGCCGCCCCAGGACGGCACCGGGGCGGGCCATGCCGGCGATCACCGGGATGATGCTGGCGTGCTGCGGGACAATGCGGGCGGGCGGCTGGTCGAACAGCCGATCGAGCAGGAGCTCAAGGACAGCTACCTGACCTACGCGATGAGCGTGATCGTCTCGCGGGCCCTGCCCGACGTTCGCGATGGGCTCAAACCCTCCCAGCGGCGGATTCTCGTCGCCATGAACGATTTGAACCTCTCGCCGGGCGCCTCCCGCGTGAAGTGTGCGAAGATCTCCGGCGACACCAGCGGCAACTACCATCCCCACGGCGAGAGCGTGATCTATCCCACGCTCGTTCGCATGGCCCAGGAATGGAACATGCGGCATGTGCTCGTGGACAAGCAGGGCAATTTCGGCTCGATCGCCGGCCTGCCCGCCGCCGCCATGCGATACACGGAGGCCAGACTCTCGCCGATCGCGGCGATGATGCTCGACGACATCGAACTCGACACGGTCGATTTCGTGCCCACCTACGACGAGCGCAACACCGAGCCAGTGGTGCTGCCGAGCCGCTTTCCCAACCTCGTGGTCAATGGCGCCGGCGGCATCGCCGTGGGCATGGCAACGAGCATTCCGCCGCACAACCTCGGCGAGGTCTGCCGCGCCCTCGTGAAGCTGATCGACGCTCCGGGCACCTCGATGGCCGAGATCCTCCAGATCTGCCCCGGCCCCGACTTTCCGACCGGCGGCATCGTGATGGGCCGCGAGTCGCTGGCGCGCGGGTATCTCACCGGCCGCAGCACGATCACGCTCCGTGCCCGTGCGCACGTCGAAGAGTTTGGCAAGAACCGCAGCCGCATCGTCGTCACCGAGATCCCCTACCAGCAGACCCGTGACGCCATCGAGGAAAAGATCGCGGAGTTGGTCAACGAGGATCGCATCAAGGGCATCTCCGCGATCCGCAATGAAAGCGATCTTAAGGAGCCGGTGCGGCTGATCCTCGAGCTCAAGCGGGATGCCGATCCCGACGTCGTGCTCAACCAGCTCTATCAGTTCTCGCCGCTGCAGACGTCGTTTTCGCTGATTTTTCTGGCGCTCGTCGATGGCAAGCCGCGGATCCTGTCGTTCAAGAACATGCTGGAGGAATTCCTCCGGCATCGCACGGCCGTGCTCCGCCGCCGCACGCAACACCTGCTCGCCAGGGCCCGCAGCCGCAAGCACACGGTCGAGGGGTTGCTCGTGGCGCTGGCGAACATCGACGAGGTGATCAAGATCATCCGCAGTTCGAAGTCGCAGGCCGAGGCGAAGGAGCGACTGGTGCAGATCCAGGCGCCGGCGGCGCTGTTGGAGAGAGCGCTCGGCTCCGAGGGCTTCGCCGTCATACAGGAGGAGCGGGGTGCGGCGGAGACGTACGGTCTCTCGCCGGTGCAGGCCGACGCCATCCTCCGGCTCACGCTCGGCCAGTTGGTGAATCTCGAGCAAGAGAAGCTGGGCGGCGAGCATCGTGAGCTTCTGGAAAAGATCGGCGAGTTCCGGCGGATCCTCTCCAGCGAGGCCAATATCAAGGCGTTGATCCGCGAGGATCTTCTGGAGCTCGAGCGCAAACATGCGGACGACCGACGCACGGAGATCAGTGGCGAGGCCGGTGACATCCGCGACATGGCCGAGTTGATCACCGAGGCCACGATGGTGGTGACGATCAGCCGGGCCGGCTACGTGAAGCGGACCCCCGCCGACGTCTACCGGGCGCAGCGGCGCGGCGGCAAGGGGCTCACGGGCGCGCGGACTGACGAAGAAGATCCGATCGAACACCTCTTCGTGGCCAGCACCCACGACTGGCTGCTCGTCTTCACCACGCACGGGAAGGTCTTCTCGCTGCGGGTCTTCGAGCTGCCGGAACTGGCCCGCGATGCGAAGGGGCGGGCGCTGGTCAACCTGCTCGAGTTCGAGGCCGGTGAAAAGGTGGCCGAGTGCCGGGCCGTGTCGGGCTTCGACGATCCCAACCAATACCTCATGCTTGCCACCCGCAGCGGCGTGGTGAAGAAGACGGCGCTCGAGGAGTATCGTCGTCGTCGCACCAAGGGGCTGATCGCCGTCAAGCTCCGCGAAGGAGATGAACTGGTCGATGCCGTGATCACCAAGCCCGGTGACGAGCTGGTGCTCGCCACGGCCAAGGGAATGGCGATCCGCTTCCCGGAGTCGGACGCCCGCCCCATGGGCCGCGACACGAGCGGCGTCCGTGGCATCAAGCTCGGCGCCGGTGACCGGCTCGTGGGCATGGTGGTGGCCGATCCCGATGCCACGCTGCTCACGGTCTGCGAGCAGGGATATGGCAAGCGGACGCCGTTTGGAGCCGGCACGCCGATCGCCGGACCGGCGCCCGGCGAGGAGGGAGAGGCTCCCGAGGCAGAGCCCGTGGAAGCCGCTGCAGACGAGGCGGAGGGCGACGGCGAGTCGAGCGGCATGCGGTATCGCACGCAGCATCGTGGTGGCAAGGGCATCCGCGATATCAAGACGACCGCCCGCAACGGCCAGGTCGTGTCAGTCGTCTCGGTGAAGGACGAAGATCAGGTGCTGATGATGACGGCGCGGGGCAAGATCCAGCGAGTCAATGTCCGCGAGATCAAGGCGATCGGGCGGAATACGCAGGGCGTGCGGATCATGCGGCTCGACGAGAGCGACGCGCTGGCCGCCGTCGTGCCGGTGCCCCCGGGCGAGGCCGAAGAGACGACGGAGCCGGTCGCCGGCGAGCCGCCGGTGGCATAGTTGCACGGCCATGCGCTGGCCGTCTGGATGGCGGTCGCGTGACCGGGCATCGTCCAAGCGCTCTCTCTATCCAAGCCCGCAGCGCCAGCAAGGGAATGCGGGTGGCCTTGCGGAATAGGACGCGGATTCCCTCGCTGGCGCGCCGGGCTTTCATGGAGAGCGGGGGCACGTGACCGAGCATGCATCCAAGCCGGCTCTCAGGACATGGGCAGTCCCTCAAGGATGACTCCGAGTCGCATCAAAGCCCGGAGCGTCAGCGATGGGGCTGTATTTATTTACGCCGGGCGCTGCCTTTCCGGCAGCTTTTTGCGTGAAAAGCAGCCTTTTTTTGCCGAGGTAAAGTAGAGTCGGGTTGGAATTCCACCCCCAGCCTTGTCTTCTTCCTGAGGAACGCGTTGCATGCGGATCGCAGTCGTCGGAACCGGTTACGTCGGGCTCGTCACAGGCACCTGCTTCGCCAATAGCGGCAACACGGTCACCTGCCTCGACATCAATGCCGACAAGATCGCGCGGCTCAATCGCGGCGAGATCCCAATCTACGAGCCCGGCCTGGAAGAACTCGTGGTTCGGAGCGCGAAGGCGGGCCGACTGCTGTTCACGACCGACACCGCCGCTGCGATCCGCGCCGCGCAGGTCGTTTTCCTGGCGGTGGGCACGCCCCCGTCCGCCGATGGATCCGCCGACCTTTCGAGCCTCTGGAAGGTGGTCGATTCGATCGCGCCGCACCTCGATCCGGAGGCCGTCGTGGTGACCAAGAGCACCGTGCCCGTGGGCACCTGCGCTGGAATCGAGGCGCGGCTGAAGGAACGCACCGGCCGGGACTGCCGGGTGGCGAGCAACCCCGAGTTTCTCAAGGAAGGCGCCGCCATCGAAGACTTCCAGAAGCCCGACCGCGTGGTCGTGGGCGTCCGCTGCGACGCGGTGGGCGAGATCCTACGGAGCCTCTACAAGCCGTTTCTGCGGACCGAGCATCCGTTTCTTGTCATGTCGCCGGAGAGTTCCGAGATGACGAAATACGTGGCCAACTCGCTTTTGGCCACGAAGATCAGCTTCATCAACGAGGTGGCCAATCTCTGCGAGCGGATGGAGGCCGACATCGACGACGTCCGTCGTGGGATCGGGCACGACAAGCGGATCGGCTTTGCGTTTCTCTTTCCGGGCGTGGGCTATGGCGGCAGCTGCTTCCCCAAAGACGTGCAGGCCCTGGCCGCGATGGCCCGCGACAAGGGCGTGGCACACCGGATCCTCACGGCCGTACACGAGACGAATCTCGCGCAGAAGCAGGTGCTCGGCGAGAAGATCGTCGCCCACTTCGGCGGGCAGCTCGCCGGTCGGCGAATCGCCGTGTGGGGGCTGGCCTTCAAGCCACGAACCGACGATGTCCGCGACGCCCCCGCGCTCGACCTGCTCGATCAGCTGCTCGCCGGCGGCGCACAGGTCACCGTCTACGATCCGGAGGCGATGGCGCATGTGAGGGCCATCCACGGCGACCGCCTCGTCTACGCCGCGGGGGCCATGGAGGCGCTCGACGGTGCCGAGTGCCTCGCCATCGTCACTGAGTGGGGTGATTTTCGTCACCCCGACTTCGCCGAGATGTTCCGTCGCATGCGGTCGCCGACGATCTTCGACGGCCGGAATCTCTACGTGCCTGCGGAGATGCGGTCGCGAGGTTTCGTCTATCACTCCATCGGCAGGGAGGCCGCGGTCTGAGGGGCGTTTGACCGGGGAATTCCAGGCGACTACAGTCCTCTGGACCAAGCTGTCTGTGGAAGAAGCCCTCCATGGCCTTTTCCACGACGTCGACCGCAGGAACGCCGAGGGTTTCCTGCGTCGACGTCCGCCGCATCCCGCGGCTTTGGGGCCTTTTCGCGCAACACATTCCCGTGGAGCTCGTTCGCACCGTGAAACGTTCATTCGCTTCTCTTGTCGCCGCGGCGGCGGTCGTGATTTCTCTCGCCGGATGCGGCACGGCCGCGACCAACCCCGAGGCTGGCCCCACGGGCTGGACGAATCTGTTCTTCGGGTTCTGGTGGCTGCTGGCCGTTGCCGGCTCCTCGCTGGCCCTCTATCAGGCGTGGCAGTTCTTCACGTGGATGGAACGCCAGCCGGCCGGCACGCCCGACATGATCCGGATCGCTGGCTACGTGCAGACCGGCGCTGACGCCTATCTCCAGCAGCAGCGACGGGTGTTGTACTGGGTGTTTGGCGCGGTCTGCCTGCTGCTCCTCTGGATGTCCTTCGGCCTTGGCGTGCAGAGCGGCTGGGTGCCATTGGCGTTTCTCTCAGGCGGCTTCTTCTCCGGACTCGCCGGTTGGTGTGGGATGAAGACGGCGACGCTCGCGAGTAACCGGACGGCTGCGGGGGCCGAGCGGTCGCTCAACGAGGGGCTCCAGGTGGCGTTTCGTTCCGGCGCCGTGATGGGCCTCACCGTCGTGGGCCTCGGCCTGCTCGACATCATGCTCTGGTTCTTCATCCTCTACTGGGTCGTGCCGCTCTTCGGCAAGCCGCTCTCGCTCGAGGAGATCACCGTCACGATGCTCTGCTTCGGCATGGGCGCCAGCACGCAGGCGCTCTTTGCCCGCGTGGGCGGCGGCATCTTCACGAAGGCGGCCGACGTGGGGGCCGATCTCGTAGGCAAGGTGGAACAGGGCATTCCTGAGGACGATGCGCGGAATCCGGCCACGATCGCCGACAATGTTGGTGACAACGTCGGCGACGTCGCCGGCATGGGCGCCGACCTCTACGAGAGCTACTGCGGAAGCATCCTCGCGACTTCGGCCCTCGGGGTGGCGGCGTTTCCAGGCAACTACTCGATGCAGATGGCGGCCATTTTCCTGCCCATGGCGATCGCCGCGGTGGGCACGCTGCTCTCCATCTGGGGCATCTTCCAGGTCCAGACGCAGGAAGATTCCTCGCAGAAGTCGTTGCTCGCGGCCCTGGCCAAGGGGATCAATTTCTCGACGGCGGCCATCGTGGTCGCGTCGTTCGTGATCACCTTCATGATCATGGGCGGCTTCCGGCACCTTGGAATCGCCGTTGCCGTGGTGGTGGGCCTCGTCGCCGGCTGGCTGATCGGCAAGTGGACCGAATACTCGACCAGCAACGAATACACGCCGACGAAGGAGCTGACCGATCAGGCCCTCACCGGCCCCGCCACCATCATCATCGGTGGCATCGCCGAGGGCATGCTGAGCACATGGGCGCCGGTGCTGATCACCGGTGTCGCCACGCTGCTGGCCTTCGGCTTCGCCAACGGCTTCAGCTTCAAGGATCCCGCCGCCTTCGCGCTGGGCCTTTACGGCGTGGGCATCGCCGCCGTCGGCATGCTCTCCACGCTCGGCATCACGCTCGCGACCGACGCCTACGGGCCGATCGCCGACAACGCCGGGGGCAATGCCCAGATGGCCGGCCTGCCGGCGATCGTCCGCGAGCGGACCGACGCCCTCGACGCTCTGGGCAACACGACCGCCGCCACCGGCAAGGGGTTTGCGATCGGCTCGGCCGCGCTCACGGCTCTCGCGCTGCTCGCTGCCTATGTCGAGGAGGTTCGGATCGGCTTCGACCGCTGGGGCCACGCTGCCGTCTCCTACGATAAGCGGGCCGACGTGCAGAGCGTGACCGTGGCGGGCAAGAACGTCGACCTGAAGCCGGGCGACTGGGTGAAGCTGGCGGGAGGACTGGCGCTCAAGATCGGCGACAAGCCCGACACGAACAGCACTTGGATGGTGCTCGACAGCCGGGCGATTCCAGACTTCGGCAAACTGCCCTCGCTGACGCCGATTGACGGTGCCACGCCCGCGTTCATGGACGAACTCGAGAAGTCGAACCGGATCGTGAGCTCGAAGAAGGCCTACATGGCCGAATACATGCGGTTTTATGACGTGACCCTCATGAATCCGAAGGTGCTCGTCGGCCTGTTGGTCGGTGCCATGAGCACGTTCGTCTTCTGTGCCCTGACGATGAAGGCCGTGGGCCGTGCCGCGAAGGGCATGGTGGAAGAGGTGCGGCGGCAGTTCCGCGAGAAGCCGGGCATCATGGAGGGCACCGAGACCCCCGACTACGCCACGCCCGTCGCCATCAGCACGAAGGCGGCGCAGCGAGAGATGATCCTGCCGTCGGTGCTGGCGCTTGCGGTGCCCGTTGTCACGGGCCTCTTGCTCGGCGTGGGCGGCGTGATGGGCCTGCTCGTGGGCGGCCTGACGACAGGCTTCTGCGTGGCCGTCTTCATGGCCAACGCGGGCGGCGCCTGGGACAACGCCAAGAAGCACATCGAGTCGGGCGTGCACGGCGGCAAGGGCAGCGATGCCCACAAGGCGGCCGTGGTGGGCGACACCGTGGGCGATCCCTTCAAGGACACGAGCGGCCCGAGCCTCAACATTCTCGTCAAGCTCATGAGCATGGTGAGCGTGGTGGTGGCCGGCCTCGTGGTGCGATACAGCCTCGAAGCACTCGGAATCTTCTGAGCGCACGCGGGTTGGCTCGCGGAGCACGCAGACACCATCCAAGCCCGCAGCGCGAGCAAGGGAAATGCTGGTGACCGTCAGTGACGACGCACCGCCGGGAACGGCAGAAGTCTCGTCGCTACGGCTTTTTCTCCTTCCACGACCTACGGCAGCGCATTCCCCAGAAGGTCGAAAAATCCTAATGCTCCGCGAGCTTCCGCCGATCCCCGGCTCGTCCAAGACAGCACCGCCTTGGCTTCTCTTGATCGCAGCCCCGAACCGTTGCCATTGGTTCTCTTTGTCCGCACACGACGGGCCCGGTTAGGCTGTAGGCGATGCGGCCTGGATTTTCGTTTCAACTCGACGTGGTGAGCCCCGGTGGGGCGCGGGCGGGCGTGCTCACGACGCCGCATGGCAGTGTGCCGACGCCGCTGTTCATGCCGGTGGCGACACTCGCCAGTGTGAAGGGGGTCGACATCGGCCGCGTTGCAGAGACCGGCGCAGGCATGGTGCTCTCCAATACCTACCATCTTCACTTGCGCCCGGGCGAGGCGGTCGTCGAACAGGCCGGCGGCGTGGCGGCATTCATGGGCTGGCAGGGGCCGACGCTCACTGACAGCGGTGGCTTCCAGGTGTTTTCGCTGGCGCAGCAGGTTCGCGTGACCGAGCAGGCCGCGAGCTTCCGCTCGCATCTCGACGGCAGCCCGGTAGAACTCTCGCCTGAGGCGTCGATGCGGATCCAGGAGCGGATCGGTGCCGACGTGGCGATGCAAATGGATCACGTCGTGGCCCTGCCCGCACCTCGTGACACCGTAGCCGATGCCATGCAGCGGTCGTTGCGCTGGGCAGAGCGTTGCCTCGCGGCGCACCGCCGCGAGGACCAGGCGGTGTTTGGCATCGTGCAGGGCGGCCTCGAGCCCGACCTGCGCGAGGAGAGTGCCGTGCGGCTCCGCGGGCTCGGCTTCGATGGGTACGCGGTCGGCGGGCTGTCGGTCGGGGAGGGGCCGGAGGCGATGGTGGCCACGCTCCGTGCGACCACGCCGCACCTGCCGTTCGACCGGCCGCGGTATCTGATGGGTGTCGGCCAGCCGCGGGACATCATCGCCGCCGTGTCCACTGGCATCGACATGTTCGACTGTGTGCTTCCCACGCGGTGCGGTCGCAATTCGCTCGTCTACACCTTCGACGGGCAGCTTCGCCTGCGGAACGCGCAGCACGCGACCGACCCCCGGCCTCTGGAGGCCGACTGCCCGTGCCTCGCCTGCAGGCACAGCCGCAGCTACCTCCGGCACCTCTTTTTGGCGGGTGAAATGCTCGGGCCGATCCTGGCCTCGATCCACAACCTCACCTTCTACCAGCGACTCGTGGCCCGCCTTCGCGAGGGCGTGCTCGCCGGCCGATTTGATGCCGTCTGCCGTGAACTGCTCGCACGGCTCGAGACGGCCCCAGACCCGGCTGGGTAGCACCAGGCGGCCATTCGCCGTCTCACCCCCATGCCATCCCTTCGCTGTGGCCAGCGAATGGCATGTCGGGCTTGTCCGTCGGGCGCGCATCGCACTACATTTGCGGATCTGCCGATGGCCCGACGAAGGGATTTTCGGCCTGACGTCGGAGTGAGCATGCAGCACGAGTCATCAGCCCTGTTCGCGGTCCACTTGTTTGCGGCCAACGCTGCGCCGCCCGGCCCGCTGGAACTGCTCATCACGTACTTGCCGATGGCAATGATCGTGCTGGTGGCCTGGCTGTTGCTCTACCGACCGGAACGTGAACGCATGCGGCAGCAGCAGGAGCTGCTCGCCGGGCTCAAGAAAAATGACCGCGTCATCACGACGTCCGGCATCTATGGCACCGTGGCGAATGTCGATCGCGAGGCCGATCGCGTGTCGCTCCGGGTCGATGAGGCTGGGAATGTGAAGATTGCCGTCACGGTGTCGAGCATCGCCAGGGTGCTTGGCGACAGCGCTCCCACCGAATCCTGAAAACAGACCCCTGAAACCAGAATCCTGAAACGAGAACGGTATGAACAGTCTCCCGATCGTGATCCAGTTGTTTGCTCAGGCTGCCGACATGGCGGCCGCGGCCACCACCGCACCGACGGTGACCGTGCCGTGGTGGCGGGAGCCGTGGGCGGTCTGGGGTATCACCCTGCTCACGGTGGCGGTGCCGACGCTGCTCTCATGGCTGCTGTCAAAACAGCTGCGGGCTGCCGACATGTGGGGCCGCCTGGCGACGGTGCTCGTCGCGCTTACGGCAGGTGCCGTGGTGACATGGCTCGGATGGCCACCGCGGCTGGGGATCGACCTCAAGGGCGGCGTGATTCTGGTCTACGAGGTCGATGCCTCCCGGCAGTCGGCCGGGCAGGTCGACGACTGCGTGGGCAGGATCGAGCAGCTGCTCTCCAGCCAAGATGGTCGGAAGGGGACCGTGTCGCGGATGGCTGACAACCGCATCGCAGTGCGTCTCGAGACCGCCGATGCCGCCGCGAGGGAATCCTTTTTGAAGGGTGTGGAGCAACTCGACTTCGGCGATGCGCGGGTACGGCTGGCGGGGCGACGAGCTGGTGCCGAAGCCATCGACTTGGAGTACGACGTGGCGGGGCGATCGGCCGCCGTGGACATGGACAAGCTGGTGGCGGCGGTCAGCCGCCGTGTCAATCCGGGCGGCCAGAAGGAAGTGACCGTCCGCCGCTACGGCATCGATCAGCTCGAGGTGATCGTGCCCGAGGTCGACCAGTCGGAGGTCGATCTCATCAAGCGGGTGGTGTCGAGCGCCGGCGTGCTCGAGTTTCGGATCACCGCCAATCCCGAAGATCCCCGGCACAAGCAGGTCATCGAATTGGCCAGCCGTTCCCCCGGCACGACCGTGACCGAGGGCGGCCGGCAGATCGGCCGCTGGGTGCAGCTCGATACCGCCAAGATCAATCCGGCTCAGGATGGTGGCCTCGTCACCCGCACCATGCCTGACGGCCGCGTGGAGGTGCTGGTCGTGCTCGACCGCTTCGATGTCACCGGAGGATATCTCTCTCGTGCCTCATCCAGCTACGACAGCAACCTGCAGCCCTGCGTCAACTTCTCGTTCAACTCCTCGGGGGCGGCACTCTTCGGCACGCTCACCGGCCAGAACCTTCCCGATCCGGCCAACCGGCTCACGAGCCGGCTGGGCATCCTGCTCGATGACACGCTCCTATCAGCGCCGACGATCCGCAGCACGATCTCCGGCGACGGCCAGATCACCGGCAGTTTCAAGCAGGCTGACGTCGATTTCCTGGTGGGCGTGCTCAACGCCGGCAGCCTCCCGGCGGCCCTCGTGAGCGAGCCGATCAGCGAGCAGAAGATCAGCCCCCAGCTCGGCGCCGACACGATCCGCTCCGGTGCCCGCGCCATGCTGCTGGCGACGATCGTCGTGCTGGCGTTCATGCTGGCCTATTACCGCTTCTCCGGGTTCGTCGCCGATCTCGCGGTGCTGCTCAATATTCTGCTCGTCGTGGCGCTGATGATCTCGCTCAAGGCGGCGTTCACGCTGGCCGGCCTCGCCGGCCTCGTCCTTTCCGTGGGCATGGCGGTCGATGCCAACGTGCTGATCTACGAACGCATGCGGGAAGAGACGGAGCGGGGGGCGGGGGTGCGCACGGCGATTCGCAACGGCTTTGCGCGGGCGTTCTCCACGATCGTCGACTCGAATCTCACGACGCTGATCACCGCCATGGTGCTGTTCGCGATGGGGACAGATCAGTTGAAGGGATTCGCCGTCACGCTCATCCTCGGCCTCGTGCTCAATCTGTTCACGGCGGTCTTCTGCTCGCGGGTGGCCTTCGACCTCTCCGAGCGCAACGGCTGGCTGCGACGGCTGTCGATGGCGAAGGTCTTCGGCAACACCAACTTTGAGTTTGTTCGCTGGGTGCGGCCCGCAATCATCGGCTCGCTGGCCTTCATCCTGCTGGGACTGGCCGCGGCTGCCCAGCGAGGACAGGGGCTCTTCGACATCGACTTCACCGGCGGCACGAGCGTGCAGGTGGCGTTCAAGCCGGAGCAGGCGCTCGACATCGCCGAGGTGCGGAAGGCCGTCGCCGTACTGCCCGACGTGGCGGTGAGTGCCGTGAGTGCGGCGGATGTCGCCGACGGCACCCGCTACAAGATCGACACCTCCGTCCGGGATGACGAGAAGGTCGAACAGACGCTTCGTGAGGTGTTTCCCGGCAGGCTTGCCACCTATTCCATGGGTTTCGGCGAGATCACGTCGACGGGCGGGCCGGATAAGCCTGCTCCCGAGGCTGGATCGCTCTCCACGGCCGTGGCCCTCGACTTTCCCGAGAAGATCAACAGGCCGACACTGCGGGCCACGATTCAGGATGCCTTCCAGGCGGAAGGGGTCGCCGACGCGCCCTTCGAATTGGAGCCGGACGCGGCTGAGACGAAGGGTGTTGCAAGCCGTACCAAGGCCTATCGCAACTGGGCGCTCTCCACGTCGCTCGACGTGCCGTCGGCCCGGCGTGTGGTGGAGCGGGTCGCAAAGAAGCTCTCCGACACCCCGGTCTATCTCTCGGCCAACTCGATCGGTGGAAAGGTGGCAGGCAACACGAAGATCACCGCGCTCTACGCACTGCTGGCGAGCCTGTTGATGATCGTGCTCTATGTGTGGGTGCGGTTCCAGAACGTCGCCTTCGGTCTGGCGGCCGTGGTCGCGCTCATCCACGACGTGCTGGTCGCGGTGGCCTGCCTGGCGTTCAGCACCTACCTGAGCCGCTACCTCGGCTGGGCGTTGGTCGATGACTTCAAGATCAGCCTCGACGTGGTGGCCGCGCTGCTGACGATCGTGGGCTTCTCGATCAACGATACGATCGTGATCTTCGACCGGCTCCGCGAACTGCGTGGCAAAAGCCCGTTCGTCACGGCTGACATGATCGACAAGGCGGTCAACCAGACCTTGAGCCGCACGATCCTGACCTCCGGCACGGCGTTTCTGGCCACGTTGATCCTGTATCTGTTTGGCGGCCAGGGGATCCATGCCTTTGCGTTCACGATGCTCGTGGGCATCATCACCGGCACCTACAGCACGATCTACATCGCCGCGCCGCTGGTGCTGTGGCTGCAGGGGGGGGCGAGCGACGCCCGCCGAAGCCAGCCTGCGACGCGATCAACGCCGCAGCTGTCGGCCTGACGCCGCCAGACGCCACTAGTCGCTCACGGGATGTCCGCGACCAGGCGGTAAACCCTGCCGGGTGTGCCGGCCCTGACGGCGATGCAGTGAAAGCTGAAGGTGGGGCCGGTCGGCCGCGGCCGACCCGGGCAGTGCTGGCGGCGCATACTCTCATTGAGCGGGCCCCAGGTGGGCCTGCGGGCCGCTCAAAAAAGGAGAGAGCATGTCGCAATTCATGCACATGGTGAGGTTTATCATCGGCATGGCGATGCTCGCCGGAGGTGTGGCGCTGGCCCAGCCGTTTGCATCGGCGGTGCTTGCTGCCCGGGGCGATGTGACGCCCGCCTCAGGGCCTGTCACCGACTCGCCAATCCAGGCCGTGCAGCCTGGGTTTTCGGCCATGATGATCGGCACGGGAGGGCATGCGATCCCGGATGCGAGGCCGACTGAGTTTGCGGAACGGCAGAGCGGCCCAACGGCGGGCGGAGAGCCGTTTCCGCCGACACCCCCCCCGCCCACTCCGCTCCCTGCTTCGGGCCTGGATCTGTCGCCGGCATCGCCGGCGCTTGATGGCACATACCGTTCTACCGTGGACATTCCTCCGCCCCCACTGCTCGATGTCCATACGCCACCGCCGCTCTCCGCGGGATGGTCCATGCATGACGTTGCCAAGCCGGCGACTCACAGCACACCGCTGCAGTTGGCGTCGCAGCCCGCTGAGTACGTTGTTCGAGACGGAGACGATCTCACGGGGATCGCCCTGAAAGTGTATGGGCATGCCGGCGCTGCGACGGCGATCTGGACGGCGAACCGGGATCGTCTAGCCGACCCCCAAGTGCTGCCGATCGGTCTGGCGTTGCGGCTGCCTCCCTCGTGGATGCTCCCTGCCACCCAGATGGCGCAGGGGAGTGGTGCCGGCCATGCGATCGAGCCGACCGTCACCGCGGCTGACAGCGGCGACCGTGCGAGGCCTTCGGTTGCCGGTGAGCCCGGCAGATCGGCGCTCCCCACCGGCACGGAGCCATTCTGGCTGCAGGGAGCGGGTGCCCCGTCGTCGTTGTCATCTGCTGCACTCTCCGTGGGTTCCGGGAACCGATCCGTTTCGGAGGCAACCGCTTTCCCCTCGGCGCCGGCTCAGCAGCGGCCGGCCGCGGTGCGGGTTGGCATGGGAGATTCGCTCGAGTCGATCGCTGTGAGGTTCTACGGCGACAGGGCGATGGCATCGCGCATCTGGCTGGCGAATCGCGATCGGCTTCGCAGCCCCGACCTGCTCGTTCCAGGTGCAGAACTGCGATTGCCCTGACGCGGGCGTCACTCGCCTCGGCCCAATCACGTGCTGGCTACTCGGGCTTGCGGGTGAGCGCGAGCGAAAAGAACGTCTTGATCTGATCGGCGATGTTCAGCGACTGGTCGTTCGCCAGTTTATCGGCCGTCAGGCTGGTATCGGTCTGAATGAAGAAGGCCGTACCGTCGGCCGGGTCCTCAAGATCCTTGGCCTTATCCGGTGCTTGGCCGGAGCGTTGCTGGAACCATTTGTTGGGTCGGAAGCGTTTGAGTTGATCGAACAGACGAATGGCGTCCCGATCAGCCTTGCCGGCCATCACCAGGATCGGGATCTTGTGCTGGATGGCATCGCTCGTCAGGGGCAGCGACATCGAGATACCCTTCGTGGCCCAGACTGGACTGATGAGCGCGAGGGCCCGCACCTGCTGACCCTGCGGCCCGGTTGTGGTCGGCGGCCAGTTCCAGTCCGCCGCTGTCCACATGGAGGCGAGCGTGGCCCCAAGACCGCAGCCGACGACGCACAGGCGGTCGATGTCGAGCGTGCCCGACTCGGCCTTCTGCTTGACCCAGTTGCGGACGGTCTCGATCTCACCCCGCAGCGCGGATTGGTCGCGGAGGCGGCCCCCGGTCGCGGCAGCCATCGACTCGAGGTCGATCTTCTTGAGGAGCCGCGGATCCGCCGCATCACCCTTGCCGCCGCTGCCGGCGAGGGCGGCGGGACGGGAACCGCTGCCGCCGTGGCAGCGAAGATCGGGGGCCACGACGGCGCATCCTGCACGTTGGAGGTTGCGGGCCAGATTGTCGACCGTCTTGTGCGAGCCCTCCAGATCGTGAACAAGGATGACGGTGGCGACCGCCTTGGCATCGTCCGGCACCGGGTAGTACCACGCGGCGATCCGGATGCCATCCGACGTTTCCAGTTGCAACTCCTCGACGGTCTGCGCGGTGGAGGCCGCCGCCACCTCGGCGGCCCGGCTTTCGGGAGCGGAGAGCATCAGGAGGGTCGCCACGCACAAGCGACCGCACCACCGCAGCGACAGTGTCATGGGGGGGGCCATCAGCATACTTTCCAAGGCGCGAGGAGGCGGCGGCAGCGACATTCGTCGTTGTGGCAAAACCGCACAAAAAAAGCTATCAGTCGGTGTCGGGGCATGGCAAGACGGGAGATCACCCCTCTCTTGAAGGTGCCGCTGATTTTGAAGGTCCCGCCGGGGGGGCGGTTGGCGACAACGCGGCCCTGCCGGCCGCGAAACCGCGATCGGGGGGAATAATTCGATGACCGGCACGCGAATAGAGCGTGGCGTACGGGCGGTCCCTGGCTGTGATTTGCGGTATCTTAAGAGGGGCGATCGGACGGCTGGCCCCTTTTGACGCGGGCGAGGAGTTCCCCTGGAGCCTGATGCGTATGGAACCTCTTGAAACCGGGACATCGGCAGGGCTGCTGACGCAGATCAAGCGTTGGTGGCAGGAATACACCGGCGAGGAGGATACCCCGTTCGACGGTGACGCTCCGGCCTGGCTTGTCAGTCTGCTCATCCACGTGGTGGTGCTGTTGTCGCTAGCGTTGGTCGCCCTGCGGGAGCCGTCCAGATCGGCCCCCGCGATCACGATCATTCAGTCGCCGGAAGCGGTCGAGGAGGTGCTTGACGCGCCCCGAGAAATGACGGTTTCCGATGAACAGGAGTCAGAAGCCGGCGCCGTGAGCGAGGAGAGCACCATGGAGGTGGCGCAGGCGTTGGCCCCCACGCTCTCCGAACAGTCGGTGGTTCCGGTCGAGGCGGAGTTGGATGTCGCCAGCGACATCACCGTCGAACCCCTCGACGTGATTCCCACGGCGGATACCATCGACGAGACCTTCGTCGTGAAGGGGGCCGTCGGTGCGGGGGCGACCGGGGCGACGGGCGCCGTTGATCGACTGACGGGCGAGATCGCCGCATCGCTGGACCGGCATCCCACGGTCATCTGTTGGGTATTTGACCAGTCGGTGAGCCTCGCCGGCCAGCGAAAGGAGATCGCGGCCCGCCTCGAACGGGTATTCGACGAACTCGGCGTCAACCGCTCCGCTGCACACAGGCCCGACCTCAAAAACATGGTCGTGGCGTTCGGCAAGAACGTGAAATTGGTCACGAAGGCTACCGATGACGCTGCTGCGGTGGTGAAGGCGATCGAGTCGATCCCCATCGATGATTCCGGCGTTGAGATGACTTTCACGGCGATCCGCGGCGCTGCCCAGGAGGCGAGTATTTTTCGCCGGGCACCACGGAGAAACGTGATGATCGTCGTGTTTACCGACGAGGTGGGCAACGATCAGAACGAGACCGACAAGACCGCCGCGTTTTGCCGCACGCTCGGCATCCCGGTGTACGTCGTCGGCGTGCCGGCTCCTTTCGGCACTAAGGACGTGAAATTTAAGTTCGTCGAATTCGACACCAAATACGATCAGGACGTGCAGTGGGCGGTGGTGGAGCAGGGGCCCGAGACGCTCTATCCCGAGGTGGTTCACGTTCGCTCTGGAAGCCTTGCCGACGAGGCGATCGACTCCGGTTTCGGCCCCTTCAGCCTCTCGAAGCTCTGCGCCGCGACCGGCGGCATCTATTTTGCGGTTCATGCCAACCGCGGAGCCCGAGGCAAGGTGACCAGGCAAGACACTGCGGCGATGTCCTCGCAGTTGCGGTATTTCTTCGACCCCGATGTGATGCGGAATTACCAGCCCGACTACCTGTCAGCTGCCACGATCGACAAGATGCTCGCCGGCAACCGCGCCAAGAAAGTGCTGGTCGAGGCAGCCAGATCGGTCGAGATCAGCCCGATGGAGTCGCCTACGATGACCTTTCCCCGCAAGGACGACGGCGCGCTGGCGCTGTTGTTGGGCGAGGCCCAGAAGACGGCCGCCCGCATCCAGCCGCGGATCGATGCGCTGGCGGAACTGCTCAAGTCGGGTCTGGCCGATCGCGATGCCATCAAGGAGAAGCGGTGGCAGGCGGGCTACGATCTGTCGCTTGGCAGGGTGCTGGCCCTGAAGGTGCGGACCGACACCTACAACACCATGCTCGCGCAGGCGAAGTCGGGGATGAAGTTCAAGGATCCCAAGAACGACACATGGGTGCTCGAGGAGAGTAACGACGTCTCGAAGGCGGGCTCGCAGACGGAAAAAGTTTCACAGCAGGCCACGATGCTCCTGGAACGCGTGGTGCAGGATCACCCGGGCACGCCTTGGGCGCTTCTGGCAGGTGAGGAGTTGCGGCGGCCGTTGGGGTATACGTGGGTTGAGCGGCATACCGGTGTCAACAATCCGAAGATGGGTGACGGCGGCAACGGCGGGGTGCCGGGGGCGGGCGTCGACGACAAGAAGAAGATGCTCGCCGCCCCCAAGCCGAAGCGGCCGCTGAAGAATCTGTAGGCCGTATTCACGAAAAACATCGCATCGTGCTGCCCTGACGGGCGGATGCCCGTCCTCAGCCAGTTTCTTGGCGGCCTCCGCCCGCCCACGCTTCCTGGTGCGGGGGTTCAGGTCGTGCGAATAGGATGAAGCGACACAGAGGTCGTTCATGTCATGTCGTATGGATGAGCCTCTTTCCGGGGTGGCTTGGGGAATCCGCGGCAGGGTGGCTATGATTCCTGCCGCGGCGGAGGTTCGGCGGATTCAGGCAGTGTTGAAACGATGAAAAAAAAGCCGGTCAGCCGAAAGCCTCAGCGAATCGCGGACACCCCCGGGCGAAAGCCGGTCGCTAACGTGCAGTCGCCCGAGTCCCGCTGGACGTTCCTCACCAACCATTCCCACGTGCTGATCCTGCTGGCACAGCACCCCACGCTCGTGCTCCGCGAGGTGGCCGTGCAGGTGGGCATCACCGAGCGGGCGGTGCAGCGGATCATCGTGGACCTCGAAAATGCCGGGTTCCTGGTGCGGGAAAAGGTGGGGCGTCAAAACCACTACCGCATTCGCACAAACCTCGCCCTGCGGCACCCGATCGAGGCCCACCGGACGATCGGCGATCTGGTGGGTCTCATCTGACGCTGGCCTCTCGTCCGCGTCCGTCAGGGGCGCCAACGTGGAGGTCGAGCGGCTGATCGGCATGTCGGAACCACGACACGCTGGCACGAACGGGTGACACGGCGGTGTTTCGCGTGTCTCTAAAAGGTCAGGTTCTCTTCCGCGAAGGTCGCTCGGCTGTCGTAGGCATGGAAGCTGCGGGCGATTTTCCCTGATAACACCTGCAGGAAGAGTGCCCGGAACTGTGGCTCCGACTGGTCCTGGGCCGGCACGGCGCTGTCGCCCGGGAAGGTGAAGTTGTCGATCCGTTTCTCGAAGACCACCTTCTTCTCGGCGACGTCATACACCCTGACGTTCGCGGTCGCACGCCCACGGTAGAGCGTCGAGCCCTCGTGCATGCGGAACTGCTCGAGATCGATGCCGACCACGATGTCGGCATCGAGAGCCTTGCCGAGTGTCGGGTAGTCGACCCAGGCATTTTCGTCGATCCAACGGGCGACCTCTCGCTGGTCGATCACGCGGGCCTTCCGCACGTTCATGGCCAGTTGCGAGCCCACCATGGTGGCGAGTTCGCGGGCGGAGCTCGCATCGCTGAACTCCAGTTCCACGATCGGCTTGCACACCACAGCCACATGTTTGCCCCGCAGCCCCTTGAATTCGGCCGGCGCATCCTTCTCGGGCGCGACGAGGTAGGCGACGGTCGTGATCAACGAGCAACCGCCAGCCATCGGCGGAATCAGCAGGGCGAAGGCCGCGAGGCAGAGGGCGGGGCTGGTCCGGAAGAGCATGCGAAGATCCTCGTTCAGGTTCGCTGGTTCATTGATCCGCGTTCGCCTGCGGCCTGAGGCCCGGGAACGTGGCGAGGGGAGGGTAGCCAGCGGCCAGCGGCTGCTCAATGCCGCTTCCTGGCCCGAAAACGTGAGCACGGTGGCCTGCGAGAGGCATCTGTCCACCGCGGAATCACCCAGTTTACGCATTTCATTTCCCGGCGATCGGAGGCCAGAATACAGGGCA
Source organism: uncultured Candidatus Kuenenia sp. (assembly GCA_964432895.1). Taxonomy (GTDB): domain Bacteria; phylum Planctomycetota; class Planctomycetia; order Pirellulales; family UBA1268; genus CAMCQY01. The sequence goes on along the minus strand of CAYSPN010000723.1, from coordinate 3,170 downwards.
TGTCCACGATCGAAGCGACCGTGCCTGGGCCCGAAGTGGGATTTCTCGCGGCCCTCGCCGCGGGGCTGCCGGTGCACGGCTTCTGGTCGGACCGGGTGCTGGTGGGGGTCTCCGGCGGCGCCGACAGCGTGGCGCTTCTCCTGGGCCTGCATTGTCTGGCAGCAGAGCAGGGGGCACGCTCGAGGCTGCTCGTCGCCCATGCCCGGCACGATCTCCGCGAGGCCGCCGGGGCGGATGCCGATTTCGTGGCAGACCTTGCTGCCGGGCTCGGTGTTCCGTGCGTTGTCCGTGACCTACGGGTCCGCGAACCGGATGGTGTCCGCGGAGAGGGGATCGAGGGGCGGGCGCGGCGGCTGCGATATGAGTTCTTCGCCGCGGTCGCCGGTGAGCACGGAGCTCGCTCAGTCATCGTGGCCCACACCGCGGACGATCAGGCTGAAACGATCCTGCACCGCAGTCTTCGTGGTACGGGGCTGGCGGGGCTGGCGGGCATGGCCTCGGTACGTGAACTGAGTGACGGCGTGGCGCTCGTGCGGCCGCTCCTGGCCGTGCCGCGTGGCGTCGTCCGGGCGTATCTCGAGTCGCGCGGACAGTCCTGGGTGGAGGATGCGTCGAACGCCGATGTCCGCTACGCACGGAATTTTCTGCGGCACGAGATTCTCGCCCGCTGTGAATCGGGCCCTTATCCGGCCGCCGTGGCATCGCTCGTGCGGCTGGGCAGCCAGGCCGCGGCCGTGGCCGGTGCCGTGCGCAGCGCGGCCGAGCACCTGCTGGAGGCGCATTCGCATCGTCACGCCGATGGCACGACCGTTCTTCAGACGCACAAACTGACCGGGCTTGACCGGCATCTGCTCGCCGAGATCTTCGTGGCGCTGTGGCATCGCGAGGGATGGCCTCAACGCGATATGACCGCCCGGCACTATTCGCATCTCGCCGCGATGGTCGCGTCCTCCGGGGAACCAGCCGTGGCAGCCCCGTCGGCGATTGATCTGCCGGGCGACGTGCGAGCCCGTGTGCTGTCAGGCACGGTTCTCGTCGGCCGTGCCAACGGCCGATGAAGAGTGTTCATGAAGCTCCGAGGGCGGCGTCGGGCCGGGGCGGACGCGGAGCGTCTCGCGGAGGCTGCGCAGCGTGTCGATCACGGGCACCGTGGCGGGCAGCACTGGCGACACACTCGTCGTGTCATCCCAGATCGACTGCCACGAGAGCTGCTGGCCCTCCACGGCCCGTGGCTCCCCGTGCCAGCGGCTCACGACGCAGACATGGAGCCGCACGAGGGCATGCGGATAGGTGTGCTCCACGACCTGAATCTGCCGGCAGCCATCGTCCATCGTGCCGATCTCGACGGCCAGCTCTTCGCGGAGCTCCCGGCGAAGCGCGTCCGCGACGCCTTCCCCCGGCTCCATCTTGCCGCCTGGAAACTCCCACGAGCCCGCGCACGGCTTTCCTTCAGGGCGGGTGTTCAGCAGAAACCGGCCGTCCGGCCGAAGCAGGATGCCGACGGCGACCGCGACAGGGGAATGGGACTGAGGCTGCATGATGCGGATGAGGCTGGGATCGCTGGGCCGGCGACGAAACCCAATCCTAGCAAGGGATCGCCCGTCGCTCGGATGCCGTGCCCAAAGGAAAACTCCCCTTGGGGAAAGTCCCCTGGAGCCGCGACACTTTCCATGAGCGAGGGCGACTTGGAAATCGTCCTAAGTCAGGCGACCGGAGTGGCTCGAGCCGAAGGAATGGCGTATCGGTGGACGCAGACGCAGGCCGCGACATCTCCGACATCAAGGGGCTCGCCGCCCTCTCCGACGAGCAGCTCGCCGCGCAGGCGGCGCGGGAGGGATCGGACGGGTCGGCATTTACGACGCTCATGGAGCGGTATCGCGAGAAGGTCTGGCGGGTCTGCTGGCGGCTGATGGGCAGCGAGCACGACGCGGAGGACGCCGCGCAGGAGGTGTTCGTCCGGCTGTTTTTCGAGCGGGGAAAGTTCGCCGGACGATCGACCTATTCGACCTGGCTGCATGGCGTGGCGATCCGCACCTGCCTGATGCTCCGCCGGTCGCGAACGCGGCGGCGGCGGCGGGAGGATTCCGGCAGCGAAGAGCGGATCGAGGCGCATGCCGACGCGAAGCCGCAGGGCACCGCGGCGGTCGACGCCACCCACGACATCCGCACGCTGCTCGAGGACCTCGACGAGGAGGATCGGGCGCTCGTGCTGATGCGGTTCGCCGAAAACCACGACTACGAGCAGCTAGCGGAGATGTTCGGTACGTCGGCGGGCGCCTGCCGGATGCGGATCAGCAGGATCAGGGAAAAGCTGGCGGCGAAGGCTGGCGGGCTGTTTGGCGGGGATCGTGATACGAAGGGCTGAGACGGGAAGGACGACGCAGGAAAAGGTGAAACCGATGGATCCATTTGAGCAGTTGGCCGGTGAGAAGGTGCCGCCTGTGCCGGCGGCGCGGACTTTTTCGGCCGGCGTGCGCCGCAAGCTGCATCCGCGGCTCCTGGCCCTGCACGTGATCGAGTTCGCCTTTGGGGCCACCTGCTGGGCGGTCGTTCACATGGCTGCCGCACTGGCCGCGGCGGCGAGGTACACGCTGACCGGCACCTGGCCCCCCCGCGACCAACCTCCGGAGAAGAGCGTGGAAAACAGGCCATGAAACGTTCCAAAAAAATTTTTGTGACAGGTTTGTGACACGGCGGTCTCGGCCGGCAACTCATTCTCTGGAGGCCGAGACAGCACCGCTGCTCCGGCCGCCGACAGGAAAGACACTCGCCGGTGTGGCGCCGGTGGAGCAGATTGGGTTGCGGGCCAATAGACAATTCCCGCATGGTGGGGATCGACAAGGGGATATTCGCAATGAAAGAGTTCACGACGGTCGGGCAGACGGCTGCGGAGACCGTCAACGTGTCGAAGCAGGCACTCGTCGACAGCTTCACGCAGGCGTGGAGCCAGGTGATCATGCTGGCACCGAAGTTGGTGGCGATGGTGTCGGTGCTGGTGATCGGCTACGTGCTGGCCCGCTGGGTGGCCGGCATCATCACGGTGGTGAGCGAGAAGATCGGTCTGCAGACGGCCGCCGAGAAGAGTGGCCTGGCCAAGAGCATGCACGACGTGGGGATCCGGCGTCCGCTGCCGTCGATCGTGGGCGGCCTGGTCTTCTGGCTCTTGATGT
>CAYSPN010000722.1:0-7433 GCA_964432895.1 uncultured Candidatus Kuenenia sp. | reverse complement strand
AAGGCTGGGGCGTTGATCTCACAATCGAGTTCCATGCAGGTCACGCCGGGTCGCAGGCCGCGCTCGATCGCGTCGAACAGCGACGCGTCGGCCGCGGGGTCGTGAAACGGCCCGCCCGCGGCGCTGATCACGCTGATGCCTCTTCGGGGAAGGAGTACGGTCACGGGCCCGCGGGACGCGTTCACCTTCTCGGCCATGAGCCGGCCAAGGGTGGCGCATTCGTCGGGCGTCGTCCGCATGAGCGTCACCTGCGGGTTGTGGATGTAGAACGTGCGGCAGGAGAACTTGTCGGGCACGGTGTGCCGCTCGCCGAAGTTCACCATGTCGAGGCATCCAGGAACGACGACTGCAGGCACGCCGTGCCGGGCTGCAGCATCGAGTCGCTCGGGGCCCGCCGAGAGCACGCCGCCGACCAATTCGTCCGCCAATTCCGTCGTGGTGATATCGAGGACGCCTGCGACGAGTCCGCTCGCAATGAGCGACTCCATCGCCCGTCCGCCGGTTCCCGTCGCGTGAAACACCAGCACTTCGTAGCCCGCCGCCTCGAGCAGCGGGATCGCCGCATCGATGCACTTGGTCGTGTTGCCGAACATGCTTGCCACGACGAGCGGTTTCTCATCGCCACTCGCTCCGTCAGCCTCGACCATGCCGCAGATCGCCCCGGCGGCCATGGAAAGGATCACCCGGGAAATCCGGTTGAGCCCCTGGACGTCCACGACCGCGGGCATCATGACGATGTCACTCGTCCCCACGTAGGCCGCGGTGTTGCCGCTGGCGAGGGTTGAGACGATGAGCTTTGGAAACCCGATCGGCAGCGGCCGCATGGCCGCCGATGCGATCGCCGTCCCCCCACCGCCACCGAGCGAGATCACGCCCTGGATGCGGCCATCGGCCACCATCCGCCCGAGCAGTCGCGGAGCCGCCCCGGCCATCGCCGACACGCACTCTCCCCGGTCACCGCGGGCGACCAACCCCGCCAGATCGATGTCTCCCGCGGCCGCTACCTCCGCACGGGTGATGTCGGCCGGCACGACCGCCTCGCTGCCCGTGCCCACGTCGATCAGCAGCACGGCATGGCCGCGGGCGCGGATTCGTTCCGCCACAAATGCATGCTCACGGCCCTTCGTGTCGAGCGTGCCAATGACGGCGATCGTCGCCATGAGTTCGTTCCACGCGGGTCACGGCCGGCGGCCGAGCGGGATGTTTTTAAACTGCCGGGTAAGTTCGGGCAGCGATTGCTCGAAAGCCAGCCGCTCGAGGCTCGACGCACCGACAAAACCGACCACATCGGTATGCTCGTTCACGTAGGCGGCGTCGGTCGGCGTGCAGATCGGCCCCCCATGGGACAGGCAGATCACGTCGGCACGCTCGTCGATCGCCGCCCGTGCGATGCCCTGCACACGGGCAGCAGCCTCCTCGAGCGTGCAGGCAGCGTTCGTCACGCCGATCGATCCGCCGACGGTCGTGCCCACGTGGGCGATGATCACATCGGCACCGGCCTGCGCCATCGCCCTGGCCTCCTCAGCATTGGCAACGTAGACGATCGTGAAGAGGTCCATGCGCCGGGCCAGGGCAATCATGTCAACCTCCTTCCGGAAGCTCATTCCGGTCTCCTCGAGGATCTGCCGGAACTGACCATCCACGATGCAGTGGGTGGGGAAGTTGTTCACACCAGAGAAGCCCATCTCCTTGACGCGGCCGAGCCAGTGCCACATCCGCCGCCTCGGGTCGGAGGCATGCACGCCGCAGATCACGGGCACCTGTTCCACGACGGGGAGCACCTCGTGCTCGCCAATCTCCATGGCCACGGCGTTGGCGTCGCCGTACGCCATCAGGCCGGCCGTCGAGCCGTGCCCCGCCATGCGGAAGCGGCCGGAGTTGTAGATGATGATCAGGTCGACCCCGCCCTTTTCGAGAAACTTCGCGCTGATGCCGGTACCGGCGCCGGCCGCGATGATCGGCTTGCCGGCGTGCAGCGTGGCACGCAAACGCGCGAGCACCTCGGTCCGCGTATAAGGATTTCCCTCTCCAGTCCAGGGATTCGGCATCGTGCAGCCTCGGAAGGTATACCTACGAAAGAACAGGTTGCAGACTACGCCGCAAAGCCCAGACGGTCCATGACCGAAATCCACCTCGACCTGACAGAAACATCGATCGACGGCACGGGCACGCGCCTCTGGTCGGTGCGACGTGAAGACTGCCCGGAACTGTCAATGCATCGCATCCTGCACATGGGCATGACCGACGCAGCGGTGCCGTATCGCCGCGTCCGGCTCACGCCCACGGGCAGCTTCGTGATGGTGTGCCAGGAGGGCCGCGGACAGATGCTGCTTGACGGCCGCTGGCAGACAAGCCGGGCCGGCGTCGCGTGCCTGGCCCCGCCACGTGTGCTCAACGCCTTTCACGCAGTCCCGGGAGTGCGATGGCGGTTCGCCTGGATTCGCTACGACGAGCCCGATCACGTGCGGCCGCTCGTGTCGGCGGCATCGCCGGTTCGCGTCCGGTGCGATGGCGACCGCCTGTGGAGGATTCTCTCCGGTCTGCGGGCCGAGTGGGAAGACGGCAGGGAACAGCGGCTCATTCACCATTGGATCGAATTGGCCCACGGCGAGGCGAGGCGGATCGCCCAGCCGTGGAACGTCGATGATCGCCTGTGGTCCGTATGGGACGATGTCCGCCACGACCTCTCCGCGAATTGGACGCTCGAGAAGCTTGCCGCGCGCTACCGAGCCAGCAAGGAGCAATTTCGCCGGGTATGCCTGCGCGATCTCGGCCGCAGTCCGATGCAACATCTGACATCGCTGCGGATCGAGATGGCCCAGCACCTGCTCGCAGCGACCGACGATAAGGTGGAATCGATCGCCCGCCAGGTCGGCTTCGAGGACGCGTCGGTCTTTTCCCGCGCCTTCAAGCGCTGGGTCGGCCGCAGTCCCGCCCGATACCGTGAATGACGCGACAAAAGAGCCAGTCTCCTACCGTTCGCCAGTGCGGTCAGCGCCGGCGAGGGCGTCTCGATGCGCCCGGATCTCGGCCGCCGCCAAGGCGCGGGAAAAGAGCCTCACTTCATCGAGATGGCCCTGAAAGTGGGCCCGGGTTCGCGGCGCAAAACTCCCGATCATGAGATCGAAATGGCTCCGCTTCACGGGGCCGGGGCGTTCGAGCGCCGCGACCTCGGCGCCATCCACATAGAGACGCATCGTCTGCCCGTCGAACGTCCCGGCCAGATATACCCAGCGTCCGAGTGGCAAGGGCTCGGGAGCAGTGAGATGGTGACTCCACGCCGTCTGCGGTACCTCGAAGCAGGGTTTGCCTTCGAGCATGCCAAGCCGGTAGCCCGTCTCGACGCCACCGCCCTGGACGCGGTTCACGAGCCAGCGGTCATGCTGCTCCGGCACGTCGCTCTTCACCCAGCAATCGATCGTGATTCCATCTGGCACCGACAGGAGCGGATCGTCCGGGACCACGACCACGCCCCCCGCACACTCGATCGCGCCACCGGTGACTCCCGGCACCCGGCCAACACCGAGCAACTCGCCGCCAAGCCGGTGCCCCGATGCATCGAAGGCTACCGGCGTATCAGGTGGCTCGTCGAAGTTCCACCAGCCGACGAGACCGGCGGGCGCCGGGGCGGTCGTGATTCGTCGCGTCAGGAACGGCCGCAATTCGTCACGGCGGGCGAGCGCAGCCCGCGCAGCCGTGTCGTAGGGCCCGAGGCCGATGTCGTCCGGAAGGAGATCGACATGGTCGGTCTGTTCCGTGGCGAACACGTTGCGCACGGCGTCGAGATAACCGAAGCCGTACTCGCGTGACGGCGCGATGAAGTGTCCCTCACTCCATTCATTCCAGTTGTCGAGCAGAATCATTCGGCTGCCGAGGGATTCCTTGGGAGACGCAGCGACGATCTCCCTCGCGTCACGCAGAAGCCGCTCGAACCGATCGGGGGGCACCGACCATACGGTGCCCTCGTCATGCCAGCCGCTCCAGCCTTGCGACACGGTCACCACCTCTGGAAGCACGCCGCGGTCGCGGATCGCGCGAATTGCTTGAAGCTGCCCAGCAACCGCCGTGTCGGGGTCGGGGCTCCCGGGCAGATGCCAGCAGTAGGCGAATGACGCGTCGACGCCGAGATCCCGCATCCGTTCGAGCGTCGCGGGCACGAACCCACGGTACTCGCCAATGAGCGTAAGCCCGGCGAAGCCAGCGGCTCGGCAGGCGGCCCGCATCGACTCGATCGCCCGCCCCGCCTGCTCCAGGCCGCCGAGGTCCCGGATGAAATTCTCGGTATCGTAGACGAAAAGTACCGGCTTGCCGTCGATCGTGAGATAGTTGGGACGCTTGAAAAAGTTCTCGATCCAGTGGGGCACGAGGTTGTGCATCAGGTCGGGCTCGCCGGCGACACCGCCAATCCCCTGGTCCTGGTTTTCCCACAAGATCGCAAACTTCATCGTCTCGGCGACCTGCGATCTGAAGAGACCCTCATGGAGGCCGCGGCCGAACTGTGTTTGCACCGCCACGCCCTGACCGCGTCGGTACCAACAGTAGACAAAAAACGAGATTCCGTGCTCGAGTGCCCACTTCGCCTCCCACTCGGCGACCTGAGGATTTTCTTGGGCGTACATCCCGAGCGCAGGGAGACGCTCGGGATGCCGGAGCACGCCCCGCCACAGATCGACCCGATCACTTTCCCACAGCGGGCAGTGAATCGCGCCAACGAGGATGTCCGTCGCGACGGGCTTCGGGGACGGCACGGTGTCACGTTGCTCGATCGCAAGAGGCGGCAGAAAAGCGACTCTCAAAAGGTGTCGGGTCGTGGCGGTGCCTTGAATCGAAAGTTCGAGGCCGATCTCTGCGGGGCCACCCGCCGCAGCCTCGACGACGAAATGGAGCCTGTGCTCACCTTCGGTGGCCAACATGCGGATCGGAGCCGGAGCCGTAGGATCGACCAGCCGCAGACCTAGGGGCAACGAGAGGGAGGCGGTCACGTCCGCATCGACGGTGCCGTTGTGAACGACTACCGCCGTCAGTCCGACTGGTCGGCCCGCACGACAGATGGGCGGATCCGTCAGGAAACTGCGAACCACAAGATCGGGCTCTGAGGCCGACGCCGCCGACCGTAAGGGAGAAAGCGGCGCCATCACGCCGACACAGGCGGCCATCGTCGCGAGCAAGCGAAGCACGGTGCTGCACTGTTTTAAGACTATGCGGTGCATTTCGCTCAGTGTAAGCCGAGCATCCCCGGCCAACACCGCACCGCGGGCACACAAGCGGATTTTGCAATGGTTTGTGTCACGAATTGGCAATGGGGAAGCAGCTTGGACGCTGATACCATCTGAAACGTACCATAGTGAGCAAGAGGGGGGTCGGCAGCCCCGGCTCGTCATCATTCTCGTTGTGCTCTCTCAAGAAGGAACTCCCATGTTGCTTTTTAATCGTGTGGCCGGGTGCTCGCGACGCTGCGCCCAATCGCGCAGGGACGGCTTTACTCTCGTAGAACTGCTGGTGGTGATCGCGATCATCGGAGTTCTCGTCGGGTTGCTGCTCCCCGCCGTGCAGTCGGCTCGTGAAGCAGCCCGGATGAATTCATGCGCGAATAACTTCAAGCAGATCGGCCTCGCAGTGCAGACTTTTATCAGTCAGCAGAACAAAATCCCTCCTGGAGCGATTGCGCCCCGGTCGATGACGATCTTTCCCCTTTTGTATCCCTACATGGAACAGCAGACTCTTTACGACGCCATCAGCACAGGTGTCGACCAGTGGGGTGTCAGGGACAACAAGAAAGCACTTGTCGACGGAGGTCCTCATACGTGGTGGGCAGGCCTGTCCGCCAGCACCCGAAAAGCCTTTGGCAGCGTGACAACCTATATTTGCCCGTCGCGGAGAGCATCGCCCGCTGTCTTTGATTCAACCGCGACCGTGGGAAATTTTCCGGGAGGTCAGACGGATTACGCGATGGTGGCCGTCGGTGATCCGACCGCGGAATGGTGGCGATTCCCTGATCCCCGATATCTCGGTCGCCATCCTTTTCGGGTGGCTAAGTCTGATTGGCTGACGAACGAAAGCACGATTACAAAGTGGACGCCGCGCGACTCCATCGCATGGTGGTCAGACGGAACGAGCACCCAGATGCTGTTCGGTGAAAAACACTTCGCCCCTTCGCGTCCAGTTGGGTTGTGCGATGGTGGCTATGGAGACTGCGGATACTTGGGTTCATTCCCGGCGGCATTGGTGCAGCACATCGCGCGCACCTTTGACAACGCTGGCCAGACGGTAGCGGGCAAGTCGGACGACACGAATATTTCCGAGCCCGCAGTATGGTTCGGGAGCGCTCACCCGCTCACATGCAATTTCGTCTTCGGCGACGGCTCGGTCCGCGGACTGGCGATATCGACACCCCGGGACGTTCTCCAAAAATTGGCTGATCCCAGGGACGGGAACCCGGTGCAAATCCCATAGTGCGTAACGCTTCGGAAGTCCGGTGTGTCCGCCCGAGAAGACTCGCGGCAGGACACTGCACGACGGAGGCCATTCGGTTTTACACATGAAAGGAGCGTCAGAAATGCGTTCTTGCCTGCATTCCATCGTTGTTGTTGTGGCACTGGTCGCTTTGGGGTGCGGTGATCCCAATCGGGTGAACGTGACGGGCAAGGTCACCTTTTCGGATGACGGAAGCCCTTTGAAGCGAGGCGTGGTCTGCTTCGACAACGACAAGATCATGGCCCGTGGGACCTTGAAGGCAGATGGGAGTTATGCGATCGGAGTTGAGAAAGATGGGCGAGGAATTCCACCGGGTTCCTACAAGGTCAGCATTTTCTTTGCTCAGGAAGAACTTCCGGGCGGTGCACCGCACGCGCTGCGCTACAACAAACTGATCGATGACAAGTATGCATCGCGGCACACGTCTGGGATCGAGCTCGTGGTCGAGCCGTCGACGACCCGTTTTGACATCACAGTAGATCGGCCCACAACCAAGTAGACCGCCCAGTCGACATGGGACGCGTTCCAGCAGCAGGGGCAGGCTTGCCTCCCGCCGAAGGCCCGCCACAACCATCTGAAGCTCGCCTCAGCCAGGGCAGTTCACGAGGCTGCGGATGGCGGCAGGCAGCATGTCCCCGCCATGCGCCCCACCGCCGCGAGAACTCCGCGGTGGCAGCAGAGAATGCGCACGGAACGACGCGTTATGCCGGTCATGCGGAATGGCGCGACTGGCGAATATTTCGCAACTACGTCATTTGATTGACGTGGAAGTGTAGGCTATATCCAAGAGAACGGCGGCAGGGGCAGGCTCCGTCGCTTTGTCGCGTGTTGCATGGATTCCCAAGGGCGACGTCGGGGCAAACCGCACTGATTCGAGACGCACGGGATCGATTGCATGGATACAGCCGCCGCAGGCCTTCGACAGACGCCCGGATTGGCCGCCGGCGCCCAGCAACTCG
>CAYSPN010000721.1:0-2744 GCA_964432895.1 uncultured Candidatus Kuenenia sp. | reverse complement strand
ATAGCGGCCTTCGGCATCGGTTGTGCCCTCCGAGGTGCGGCCCGGCCCTACCGGCGTGAACCGCACGGTCGCGTTGGCGAGCGTCTCGCCGTCGAGCGTGACGGTGCCACTGACACGGCCCAGCGGCGGCTGGTGCGATGGGGAGCAGCCGAGGGTGGCCAGCGCGGTGATCACGCACGCGATCGGTGGCAGGTGGCTGGCAGAGCACCGGATGGAGGACATCGCGAGTAGGCTCCCGAAGCGTTCAATTGCCGGCCGTGGCGAGGCTGGCGACGGTTCCATCCCGCATCGAGCCGAGCAGCGGAAAGATGGCGTTGTTGTCCTTGGCGTCGATGAACTCGGTGAGCCATTGCACAGACCCATCGGCCATCGCGAAGAAGCAGCCGCCCGCGTGTTCGCTGCCAGGCGATTCGAAGAAGAGGTTGTTCATCCCTCCGGGGTTGCCATGGCCCGGATCGGTCGCGGTGACGAAGAGCGTGGCCACGCCCCCCGCGGCCCAGCCGTCCTGGCTGGTGCGGTTGTAGGTGTTGGCTGCACCGCCGCCCCCGGCACGCGGCCGCAGGCGTTGCAGTTCGCCCAGCATGATCGTGTTTGTCAGGCCGTCGGTCACCGCGGACAAAAGCCTGCCGGCGTTGGGAAGAAACACGCCCTGGCGATTGCCCTTGGAGCCGCTGATCGGAGTGTCGGTATCCGCGAAGCGGTGGTCGTCGACCGTATCGTTGACAAAGCCGTCGCCGCGGCCAAAGCAGCCGCCGTAGTCGGTGCCGCCGCCCCGCCAGCCGCTGTTGACGAGGTTTTTATGGTCGTCGCGGTTGATCCGGATACCGGAGCGGCGGCTGGGGCAGTAGAGCGACGGAATGTCGGTCTGGGCCACGGCCGCGTTCCCCAGCACGTTGGTGCCACGGTTCCAGCGGTTGAAGAGCGGCACCTGTTCCATGAACGGCAGCACCGACAGGATCCAGCCAGAGCCGTGCTTCGTGCCTGATGGGAAAGATGCCAGTTGGGCCTCGGCCCAGGGGTTCCAGCAGCCCGTGCAGGTCGCCGGGTTGATCGCCTCGCTGACGATCGCCGCCGCGGGCAGACGGCGGCTGATCGACTCGTAATGGAGCACCGACAAGGCCAGCTGCCGCAGGTTGTGCTGGCATTTTGCCCGTCGGGCCGACTCCCGACCCGCCTGCACGGCTGGCAGCAGCAGCCCGGCCAGGATCGCGATGACGGCCACAACCACGAGCAGTTCCACAAGGCTGAAGCCGGGACGATGCACGAGGCTCAAGCCAGCCCGCCTCGGCTTCCCCGTCGGAAGGCCCAGGCCAGTGGAAAGGCCCGGGCCGCGGCGCACGCACGGCGACTGCGAGCGACCTACCCTCACGGTCTCAATCCGTCCCTGCCACCTGCCGATCGACCTCTCCTTGAGTCGATCCGTCCTTGCGCCGGCCACGTCCTGCGAATCCTGATCGCCTCACGAAATGTTGAACGACTGGAACACCATTGCTTTATAAGGGTGGTCGGATCCCTCGCAAGGGGATGCTGCTGCCGCGGCGGAAAGCACCGCCAACGCATCGCAAGACCATCTCCGCCAGAAGAGACCATTCCAGGGTATGCCGCCGGAAAAGAAAAGGACCCGCGGTTGGGGAACCACGGGTCCGGTAGCGGCTCTAGAAGTGTGGGTCTTTGGGGGGGGGGAACAGCCGCTGAAGAGATCGGTAGGTGTTTTGTGGGGAGCTCCCGCTCACCTGCACAGAACAATACACCACGATTGCTGGCGTGTCGACTCCGGTGGGAATTTTTTTGATTTTCCCTGTGCCACAGCTCGCAGTCCGGGGGAATTTGTCGGAATCCCAGACGATTTTTCAGGGCTGCGGCAGCGGACACTTCTCGGCCTGGAGACCAGTTCGTTAGGCTAGCCACCTCTCAGGCGGATCGGACTCGCAACGCCACCCGCTCTCCCTCCCGCGTCAAACCCCAAGGTTTCCATCCATGGCAGCCACGTTCGTCGACCCGTTTTCCGCCCGCGCAACCTTTGAAACGGGCTCCGGCTCCGCCACGCTCTACAGGCTGCGGGCGCTTGACGACGCCGGCATCACCAACACATCGCGTTTGCCCTATTCGATTCGCATGGTGCTCGAGGCCCTGCTGCGGACCTGCGACAATTACGAGGTGACCGAGGCCGACGTCCGCAGTCTCGCCACCTGGAACGCCGCCAAGCCGGCCGAAACGGAGATTCCGTTCAAGCCGGCCCGGGTGGTGCTGCAGGATTTTACCGGCGTGCCGTGCGTGGTGGATCTGGCGGCCATGCGGGCGGCGATGAAGCGGCTCGGTGGAGATCCCCGGAAGATCAACCCGCTCGTGCCGGTTGACCTCGTCATCGACCATTCCGTCCAGGTCGACTTTTTCGGCGCGGCCGATTCACTCGCGAAGAACGTCGACATTGAATTCGAGCGAAACGCCGAACGCTACGCTTTCCTGCGGTGGGGCCAGCAGGCGTTTCAAAATTTTCGAGTGGTGCCTCCGGCCATCGGCATTGTCCACCAGGTGAACCTCGAATACCTCGCCGGTTGCGTGTTTCTCCGCGACGATCCCGCCGCTGGGAAGGCGGGCCTGAAGGTGGCCGTGCCGGACACGCTGGTCGGCACCGACAGCCACACCACGATGATCAACGGCCTGGGCGTGGTCGGCTGGGGTGTGGGCGGCATCGAGGCCGAGGCCGTCATGCTCGGGCAGGCCTTGTCGCTCTTGCTGCCGGA
>CAYSPN010000720.1:0-2752 GCA_964432895.1 uncultured Candidatus Kuenenia sp. | reverse complement strand
CGCACGAGCAGCAGGGGATAGGGCTGTGCAGCGGGATCGTTCGTGCCCCCCTGCGCCGCGACGACATGCTCGCGGGCCGCACGCAGGGCGCTGGCCAGCGGATTGCCTGGGCCTGGCGGCCCTTCGAAGTCGCCAGGACTCAGCCGGATGCCCTCGGGCTGAAGGAAGACGCCATCGCCACAGCACTCGATGTAGAGGGGCCGACGGTGCGTGCCGCTGCGGCCCTCGTAGGGCACGACGGCATAGGCCGGCGGCTTGGTGTCGCGTCCTGCGCGGGCCTTGTCGAGCGACTCACGTGCACTGGTGAGCCGCTGTTCCAGCCCGCGGAGCGTCTCATCATCGGCCACGACCGCCCCGTTTCCCGAAGCCAGCGCCGTCGCCGTCCGCTCCAGATTGGCAAACTCGTCTTGCAGCGCGCGGCTGCTCTCCTCGATGCCCGCCAACTGCACCCGCGCCTTGGCGAGTTCTTCGGCCGTCCGCTCGCGGACGCCCTCGAGCTGTTCGCGACGCCAGGCAAGGCTGTCTCGCGTCAACTCCAACTCCTCGGAGAGCGACTCCTGCTCCTGATCGAGCTTGGCGGTCTCGTTCTGCTTCACCGATCGGCTGAAGAGGACCAGCACAACCAGCAGCGCTCCCATCGTGCAGAGCAGCACGGCGAGGAACGGAAACAGAGAGATCGTCGGCCCGGCAACGGGTGTTTTGCGGCTCATGCAGCCTTTCCGTTGCGGCGGGCGGCCTGGAGCTCAACCCGACGCGTGTCGCTCGACACGTCACCGGCACGGGCGGCCAACAGCTGCACGGCCGCGGCGAGCGTCGCCAGCGTCTCATCGAACCGCCCAGTGGAGGCAAGCGTGTTGAGATTGGCATCGAGCGACCGTTCGAGCGCGGAGATGTCGCGGGTGGCATCGACCACCTTGCCCAACAGCACCGTCTGGTCGGCGAGGCTGCCATGATGCTGCTCGAGGCCGCGGACTGCTGCGGCCAGCGAATCGGCCGCCTGCGTCCAACGATCTTCGCGTCGCGACAGCAGCTTCTCGTGGGCCTCGACGAGTGACTCGCTCCACCGGCCCAGCGTGCCGTCGAGCGATGCCGAGAGCGACTCGTTGAGCGTTCGGCCGGCCTCGTCGAGCGCCTTCGCAAGGTTGGTGGCCGCGGTCCGCTCAAGCGCCCGCCATGAATGAGTCTGCGCCTCGATCAGCTGGCTGGAGCTGCGGCTGACGGTCTCGGCCAGTCTCGCCACGGCAACGGTGGCGCCGCCATCGCCAGCGAGCGACTGGAAGCGGCCGGCCAATGCCGACCACGCCACCTCGTCGACCTCGCCCAACAATCCCTGCTCCGACCGGTCGGCGATGAACTGCATGAGCATCAGCACCATCGAAAGCCCTAGTGCGATGGCCGTCGTGTCGAATGCCGTGCCGAGGCCCGACACAACGCCCGTCATATTGTCGAGTTGCGACGGCGAGAGGCAGGCGATCGCGTCGGTGATGCCGATCACGGTGCCCAAAAAGCCCATGATCGGAATGGCCCAGATCACGAAACGGACGAGACCGTAGCTCTGCGCGGCCCGCGCGGCATCGAGGTCGGAGAGATATTTGAGATGATCTTCGAGCGTGTCTGCGGATCCGGTGCGGACCACGAGGTCGAGCGCTTCGCGGAGGCGACGGACGAGGTACGACGACGGCTCACGGTCGCCATTTCCGTCAGCCTCGACCAACGACGCCGCCAGCGTCTGGGCATCGGCGGGATTCTGCCCTCCCTCGGGAATCGGCGCGAGCCATTCGCCGCCGAGGTCGTGCCGCTGGCTGCGAATCTCGACGCCTTTGATGACAAGCGCCGCCAGGCCGACGAAAAACATCGCCACTTCGACGTATTCGACCCAGTGCCCCGCCAGGTACCGAATCACCAGGGCGTTGGTGATGACGCCCATGTGGATCAGTCCAAAGAAGCCAAAACTGAGCGCTGCGCCCCACAGGATCGGCGAACGGATGAGAAAGGTCGTGAGGGAATTGAGCTTCGACACGTGGGTGGTCCTCCGAAACGGCGGGGAGCGACGATGCCAAAACGCATGGCCGTACCGACGTGCTTTCTCCATCGGTAGACTTTGCCCGACCGATTGAATCCAAACATCCGTTACCGAGAAAGATCAGGCACGCCGCCGCGAATGCGGCAAGCAGGGCAATCTGCGCAGGCCGCCCGACCGCCAATGGCTCGCTGCTTGAAACAATTCTTCCAGCAGCCATAGACTGCGTGCAGGTGTGTCGGCCCTCCAACCGTCAGGAGCCCCATGCGGCAGCTTTGGAATTGCTGGAATGTCGTCACACGCCGTGGGCTCATCGCCGCCGGCTGCCTGTGCGGCGCTGTCGTGGCCGCCGTCTTCCTCGGAAGTGGCGGCATGGCCGCACAGCGTGCTGGCCGCTCACTGCCGGCCGCAGGAGCGAGCGACCAGTCGGGCCCGCTCTGGACGCTGGCCACTCCTCTCGACGACGGACGGCAGATGCTGTTGGTGGTCGACCAGCAGAATCGGACGATGGCGATCTATCATGTCGACCCGGCCACCGGCACGCTCACCCTGAAGAGCACGAGGGATGTCCGCTGGGATCTCATGGTCGAAGATTTCAACTGCCAGGAGCCACGCCCCGCCGCCCTGAAAAAGATGCTGGAAATGCCGAAATAACCGGCCGCGGCGGCCTTGCCGGGAATATCGACTGGGCCCGCGTGTGCTGACCGCGATGGACTCTTATAATCAGTGAGA
>CAYSPN010000719.1:0-4680 GCA_964432895.1 uncultured Candidatus Kuenenia sp. | reverse complement strand
GGTGCGATCTTCGCGGTGCCGGGCAGCGAGGTGGAGAATCTGCCGCCGCTGACGGGCATCAACATGCACGCCTTTCGCTGGGATCACGCGATCGCCTTCGGGCGGTGGCTGCTCAAGGACGACTATCCGGCGAACGTGACCGCGTATCTCATCGAAGGAAAGAACTTCGAGGTCGGCGAGGGACTTTCCACGGCGGTCGATCGAGCGGTCGACCAGCTCGTCGAGCGACTGCTGGAACGGCTCGGGAGCCGTTCTGCAGCAGACTGCAAGACGCTGCTGCGCACGATTGCCGATGGCGGGACATCGATTCCACGGCCGCAACCAGTTGGGATCTTTCCGTTTCCCAGATCGCACCTGCTCGTGACGCCAGGTCACGACGCGACGCGGGCGGCGCTCATGCTCGGTGACGCGGCGGCCGCGGACGCTGCGATGGCCTCACATGAAAACACGCTGATCGACCGCTACAACGCCTTCGTGCGGTCGCCGTCACCGGAGTCGCTGGCCGCGATCGAGGCTGCCGGGGACGCGGCGATCGCGGCGCTCGCCCGAGCCGCCGCCTTTGCCCATGGCCTCGTCGACGATCTGCCGGAGCCTGGGCCGCTCGACGGGGAGCTGGCGGCGCTGGTGCGGATGACCGCCGCCGCGGGCTGGATCGAACGCGGCGACGGGGGGCGGGCCGTGAAGGAGTTGCGTGAAGCCGTCGCTGCGGCCAGTGAGCCGGCGCCGGTCTTCGCAGCGATCCTCGAGATGCAGCTTGCCGACATGCTTGCAGCGGAGCCCGGAGGCGATGTCGCCACTCTTCTCGGCCACCTCGACGAGGCTCTGCGGCTGGCCGAGTCGGCCCGGCTGCCGCTGCTCGTGGCGGAGCTCTGGATGAAGAGGGGCGTCGCCCTCCAGCAGGCGGCCGCCAATGGCGACCGGCCGAAGCTTCTCGAGGCCGTGAACTGCTATCAGAAGGCGATCGCGGCGGGGATGACGGAGGAGTCCAATCCGGCGTGCTACGGTCAGCTTCAAAACAACCTCGGCCTGGCCTATCTCTCGATGCCCTCCCGCGAATCGAGCGATCTCCTTCGCACCGGGATCGCCGTGCAGTCGTTTCGCCACGCGCTCAAGGTGTATGACCGCGAGCGGGAACCCGACATGTGGTCGAGCGTGAAGATGAATCTGGCGAGTGCCCTGCAATATCTCCCCTCGTCGCATCCGGAGGAGAACCTGATGCAGGCGGTCGACACCTACGAGGAGGTGCTCGAGGTGCGGACCGAGGCCCGCGATCCGGTGGCCCATGCACGCGTGCTGCTCAATCAGGCCAACGCACTTGCGCACCTCGGCATTTTCAAGCCGGCGATCGAGAAGCTCGCGCATGCCTACAAGCTCTTTTCGTGGTACGAGTGCTTCGATGAATCGCTGACGGCAAAGGAGATGCTCGACCAGATCCAGCAGCAGGATGCCGAGTGGCGGGCCACGCTCGGGTCGGGGACGGGATCGGCGAGTGGAACAGTGTCAGGATCGACGCAGGGGGCATTCTGATGGATCTCCACCAGCGGCAGCAGTTCGACTTCCTTCTGCAGACGGCGACCGAGCGATTCGTGGCCCGGCTTGAGGAGCGGTGGCGCGGCACGGGGCCGGCACTCGAGAGACTGCGAGGTGAGCCGGATGGCGAGGGTGTCTGGCTCGGAGCGTTCGTCGACGCGATCTTTCAGGACTTTGTGCTCGACAACGTCGACGGCAGTTGCTTCGTGCTGCGGTCGTTGCCGAAGCGGTCGGTCGAGTCTCAGAAGGAAACGTTTTCAACGGCAGGCACGGTGGAGCAGGGGGTGAGCATGCTCGCCCGCGGCCTGTTTGCCGAGCTCCTCCTGCAGAAGTCGGTTGAATCCCTGGAACAGCATTCCGGATACCAGTCCATCTGAACCCTTCCCATACAAGCCCGTCTGAACCCTTCCCATACAAGCCCGAAGCGCAAGCGAGGGAAATCCGCCACCACCATGAGCAACGCGAACACCATGAGCCAGCCCGATACCACGAGCGTGCCCACGCTCGCCGTCGATGATCTCGCGCAGCTCGCCGAGCGGGTCGATCTCGCGTTGGCGGAGGCGGGTTCGCTCGAGCCAGCGGTGCGGGCGAAGGCGCTGGCCCTCAAGTCGGCGATCGAGGAGTTCCACAAGGTTGGCCTCACGATGATCGTCAGGCGGCTCAAGGAGGATCCGCGTGGCAAGGAACTACTCTTCGAACTGGTTGACGATCCCACTGTCTACGCACTCTTCTCGATGCACGGGCTCGTGCGGGCCGATCTGCGGACACGGGTGAGCCGCGTGATCGACATGGTGCGGCCCACCATGCAGTCGCACGGCGGCGATGTGACGCTCGTGGATGTCCGCGATAACCGGGCCTTTGTCCAGCTCTCGGGCAACTGCAACGGCTGCTCGATGTCGTCGGTGACGCTACGGACCACCGTGGAAGAGTCGCTCAAGGAGCACGTGCCGGAGATCGAGGGCGTGGAGGTCGTGTCGACGGAGCCCGACGGAGCAGCGGAAGGGGACCAGGTGAACGTCCTGCAGATCCAGTTGCCGGTCGTGGCGGCTGGCCCCGACGGCAGCCAGCGTGTCGTGCAGGGAGCGGGCTGGGTGCAGGGGGCCGGTTGGGTTGAGGGGCCAAGGGCCGATGACGTCGGTCCGGATCGACCGGTCGCCTTCGAGTTCGAGGACACGCAGGTGATCGTGATCCGCTCGAAGGAAGGCCTGCGGGCGTTTCGCAATGCCTGCGCCCATCAGGGGCTGCCGCTCGAACGCGGCGTCTGCGACGCCGAGGCCGGCACGATCACCTGTCCATGGCACGGGTTTCAGTTCGACAGTGCGAGTGGCGAGTGTTTTTCATCGCCCCAGTGCCAACTCGAGCCGTTTCCGCTCCGCGTCACCGACGGCGTAGTCTGGGTGAGGCCCTCATGACAGTCACCGTTTCCGCCGAGTGGGAACCCGCATGCCGGCTGGGCGCGGCATCCGCTGGCGGTCTCGCGCTGCCGGCCGCGCAGCCGACCTGCAGCCAGCTCTACGCCCCGCGCGGCGTGTGGCTCGACGGCGAGCAGCTGGTGGTCTGCGATTCGGGGAATCACCGGATCCTGATCTGGCACGAGCTGCCGGCTGAGGATGGCACGCCGGCCGATGTCGTGCTCGGGCAGGCGTCGTTTGAGGACGAGGGGCCGGCCGCGCATGGCCGCGGACCAGAAAACGGCCTCCATCTGCCGACGGGCGTGATCGTGTCTGAAGGAAAGCTGCTCGTTGCCGATGCGTGGCATCACCGGATCCTCATCTGGAACAGCGTGCCCGAGTCTTCGGATGTGCCCCCCGATGGCTGCATCGGCCAGCCGTCGCTCGGCGACGTGGACCGCAATCGCGGCGGCAGCACCGTCGCCGCCGACTCGCTCTACTGGCCGTACGGCCTGGCCTGGATCGGCGGCCGACTGCACGTGGCCGACACCGGCAACCGCCGGGTGCTCATCTGGAACGGGCTGCCCGATCGCGATGCCCCGGCCGACGTCGTGCTCGGGCAGGGGGGCATGCACGAGGCTGACGAGAATCGCGGCGGTCCGGTGGGGCCGTCGTCGTTTCGCTGGCCGCATGCGATGGCAGGCACCGACGAGATGCTCTTCGTGGCCGACGCCGGCAACCATCGCGTGCTCGGTTGGATGGGCCGGCCCACGGCCGACCGGCCGGCCGACATCGTGCTCGGGCAGAAGGATTTTGATTCGGCATGGGAACTGCCCCATCAGAAACAGGGGCCCCGCCGGCTGCGATTTCCCTACGGACTGTCGCTGTTCGATCATTCCCTCGCGGTCGCCGACACGGCCAACAACCGCGTGCTGTTCTGGCAGCTGCCGATCGACGAGCCATCTGGACTCGCGGCTGCGTCGGTAGTCGGCCAGTGCGATTTCGACGCCTGCGGCGAGAACCACTGGAAGGCCGTGGCCGCCGACACGCTCTGCTGGCCCTATGGTGTCTGTCTCCACGGCGACAGCATGGCCTTGGCCGACTCGGGAAACAATCGTGTGATGCTCTGGCAGCGTGGAGGTGCGTGATGTGTCTTGCCGTACCCGGACAGGTCGAATCGATCCACGAAGAAAATGGCACGCGGATGGGTCGCGTGAATTTCGGCGGCGTCGTCAAGGAGGTCTGCCTCGCCTACCTGCCCGACATCGCGGTCGGTGACTACACGATCGTGCATGTGGGATTTGCGATCAGCCGGATCGACGAGGCGTCGGCGCAGGAGACGCTCCGCACCTTCACGGAACTCGGACTCCTGGAGGACGGGCTCGCGGAACTCCGTGCGAGCGACCGGATGCCCGACGCAGAAGTGGCTGAACCGACTCTCGGCTGACTCACATGAAACACCTCACCGAATATCGCGATGCGGAGCAGGCCCGGCGGCTCGTGGCCGAGATCGGTCGCCTGGTCACGCGGCCGTGGGCGATCATGGAGGTCTGCGGCGGCCAGACGCACTCGATCATCCGCAACGGCATCGACCAGCTGCTGCCGCCGGAGGTGGAGATGATCCACGGCCCCGGCTGCCCGGTCTGCGTGACGCCGCTGGAGGTGATCGACCGGGCACTGGCGATCGCTGCCGATCCGCGGATGATCTTCTGTTCGTTTGGCGACATGCTTCGTGTGCCCGGCTCCCGCGAGAACCTCT
>CAYSPN010000718.1:0-3615 GCA_964432895.1 uncultured Candidatus Kuenenia sp. | reverse complement strand
GCCGCTCGTGGCGGCACCGGGCTCGCGTGGCCCGCAGGTGAGCCAGAGCACGCCCATCCGGACAGCCAGCCCGTTGGTGACCTGGTCGAGAATGAGCGACTGGCGGCAGTCTGCCACCTCCGCCGTCATCTCCACGCCGCGGTTGATCGGCCCGGGAGCGAGGATGAGCAGGTCGGGCTTGGCGCGGGTGAGCCGATCACTCGTCATCGCGTAGAGATGGGCATACTCGCGGACCGATGGGAAGGGCCGCATGTTCTGCCGTTCAAACTGGATCCGCAGCAGGTTGAGCACGTCGCACCGCGGCACGATGTCGTCAAGATTATGAGACACTTCCACGCCGAGTTCGCGCCAGCGCTGCGAAACGAGCGTCGGTGGTCCGCAGAGGATGACCTTCGCCCCGAGCTTGAGAAGCCCCCAGAGATTCGACCGTGCCGTCCGGCTATGGGCGATGTCGCCCACAAGACCGACGGTGACTCCGGTCAGGTCGCCGAGCCGTTCGCGGATCGAAAAGATGTCGAGCAGCCCCTGTGTTGGATGCTCGTGCGGACCGTCGCCCGCGTTGATCACGCCGACATCGAGGTGCTGGGCCAGCAGGTGCGGGGTGCCGGGAGTGCTGTGCCGCACGACGACGGCGTCGATGCCCATGGCCTCGAGGTTGCGGGCCGTGTCGATGAACGACTCGCCCTTCGACAGGCTGCTGGTCGACGCCGAGAAGTCGACCACGTCGGCACCCAGCCGGCGAGCCGCGAGCGAGAAGCTCGTCCGCGTGCGGGTGGAGTTCTCGAAAAACAGGTTCACAACCGTCGAGCCGGTGAGCACCGAGAGCTTCCGTCGACAGTGGTCGGTGGCCTCCTTGAAGAGGGCCGCTGTGTCGAGCAGGAGGCGGATTTCGTCACCAGTCAGCCGCTCGAGATCAAGCAGGTGGCGGTGGTGCCAGCCGGCGGGGACACGTTCAGACTGGAGCATCGGTGGGGTCATTGGAAAGCTGGGCGGATTGGTGACTGTCGGCGGACCGCTGCGGGCCCGGATGTGGCGGGCGGAGTGTAGCAGCTTGGCCTGTTTTTTTCGCGCGGCGAGCGGCCACAAGCCCAGCCGAAACGCTGCCGCGTGGCTGCTCTTGCCCCGGGAAGTCGAAAAAATTTACTCTCCCGCCCGGATCACGCCCTGCCGACGTGGCAGCGGCGGCTGATCGTGTGGATTCGGCCTTGGTGGGCCGGCTGGTGGCAGCGATGAGAAACCGCATGAAAATCACCCCCGCCCCGCTCCAGAACGGCTGGTTCACGCTGGCGGCCATGGTGTGCATGACGGCATCCTCCGGCTGCACGTCGGTGATCAGTTCGGCGTATCTCCGCGAGGCCTGGCTCGACGCGGTCGAGCATGCCGCAGAGACCCAGGCCGACGCCAAAAACAAAGGCACGCTTGAAGGCAAGACCGCCCAAGAAGATGACCGTGATGTGGACGATTCGGAGGTCGCCGCCGACTCGCCTGCAGACGTCGCCACATGGTCGCCTGCCACGCTCGACGAAGCGGTCAACGAGGCGGATTACCGCCTCGCGAAGTCCGGCGGTCTGAACGAAGCCGCCCGCGGCGCGCTGATCGCGACGCTCAAGAGCACGCCCCGACAGGATTGGCCGGTTGTCATCGAGGAGTTCACCGCGGCATTGAACGCGGCCCATGATGACAGCGACAGCGACAGTGACATTGTCCGTGCCAGCGGCATCGCCGCGGGCGGTGCCGCTGTGGCACACGAGCGGGAAGCCGCTCCACCCACTGCTGACGCCGTGGTCGCGGAGCCCGTCGCTCCCATGCCGCCGGGCCAGGGAGCAGCCGAGATACCGCACCAGCCGCCACAGGCCGCCGCTGCCGAACCTGCTCCGAAAGCCGCAGAGTCTGCACCGGCACCGGCCTTCGCCGTCCGGAACGCCTGCTTTGCCTCACGGGTGCGGGCCTGGGGCGTCGTCGACCGCTTCGAGACGGCACAGTTTCAGCCCGAACAGGAGTTGATCGTCTACTTCGAACTCGACCAGCTTGCATCGCGTGAATCAAACGAGGGGCATACCACTCGGATCGACACAGTCCTCAGGCTGGTCGGCGAGGATGGCCGTCACGTGCACGAATGGACGTTCGAACCGGTGGAAGAGACCTGCGGCAGCCAACGGCGCGACTATTTCGCCAGATATCTCGTGGCATTGCCCGCATCGACGCCAACCGGGCCGTGCCGGCTCGAGGTCGCCGTGACCGACACCGTCGCGGGGCGGACGGCCCACACGAGCCTGCCGCTGAGTGTCGGCGGTCGTTGAAAGGCGGATGAAGGCCATCCGCATTCCCTTGCTTGCGCTGCGGGCTTGGATGGGGGAGCGGCGGACAACCTGCGCGTGGCTCCCATGCAAGCCCGACGCGCAAGCGAGGGAATCCGTGTTGTGTGCAGCCCGGCCGATGTCTCACCCGCCGACGTCAGGGCGCGGGCAGCTGTTGGAGTGGAGCCGCCACGGCGGGCAGCCGTTCCGGCGGGGCTACCGGAGGAGCGACGGCACCGGCGGGCCGGTTCGCGGGCCGAGGATTGAGTTCGCTATCGGCATCGTTGGTCTCGATGACTGCGGGCGCGTCTGCCTCGGGTGGAAACTGTTCCAACTGCAGCAGGCTGGCGATGGTAACGGCCCCATTCCAACGGTCGGCCTGCGCCTCGACGAACGCCAGTTCGGTTTCGGTGAGAATCCGCTGAGCCTGGAGCAGGCTCAGAAACGTCACCTCGCCTCGCGCGTAAAGCGTCTGCGTGAGCTGCACCGTTTCACGCGCCTTTGGCAGGATGTATTGCTCGTACCATTCCACAAGCCGCTGCGAGGTGCGGTAGGTGGCGATCGCCTGGGCGGTCTGCGTGGCGAGGTCGATCTCGATGGTGCGGAGGTCCGCCCGCGAGGAGGCGATGTCGGCCCGGGCCGAACGGATGTTGCCCTGGTTCCGATCGAAGAGCGGCACCGCCATCATCACCTGCACAAGGCCCTGATCCATGGCGGGGATGCCGACCTGTCTTTGGTAGCCGCCCATCAGGTTGATATTCGGGATCGGCTGCACGACGGCCCGTTCCAACGCCCACTGAGCACGGGCGATGTCGGACTCCGCCACGCGTGGTTTGGCGTTGCTTCGCACCACCGCCTCCTGCAGCGTCTTCAGGTCAAAGTTCGGCAGTCTGCGAAAGAGGTCGCCCTCGATGGTGCCGACGTCGGCTCGTGGGAGGCCGATCGCGGTGGCGACCTGTCGTCGCCCTGTCTCGATGTAGACCGACGCGTTGAGCAGGCGGACCTCGGCCCGATCCCGCTCAATGCTCCAGAAGAGCACGTCGGCCTTCGTGCCCTCCCCGGCTTCGGCGAGCTGCCGGCCGATCTCGTAGGAGCGTTTGGCGATGTCCATCAGCAGCTGGTAGATCTCGACGCGGCGCTGAGACACGAGCAAAGCGTAGAAACTCTGCCGCACCTCGGTGAGCACGTCGTAGCGAGCGCGGATGAGCTGATACTCTGCCATCTGCACCTCCCGTAGGGCCGCCTGCTGGGAGAGACGCAGCTTGCCGCCGGTGACGAGGTCCTGGGCAACCGTGCCGCTCCACTGGCTCTGGTCGCC
>CAYSPN010000717.1:0-3298 GCA_964432895.1 uncultured Candidatus Kuenenia sp. | reverse complement strand
GGAGAAGCTCGTCATGGATTCTTCCGTGGCTGTTCGTCGCGAGTGCGCGATTGCACTGAAGGGCGTGGGCGGCGCTTGCCTCGCAGCACAACGCCGGCGACCGCTGGGAACTCGAAGCCCTCGGCATCAGTGCCGATGGGGAGAAGGGCCTGTTCGCGGCCAACCTCTGGAACGGCCGGCTGGCGGCATGGCTGGCGAAGATCGACAGCCTGTGGAAGACGCCAGCGGCGCGGGAGATCGTCTGGCGGAGCCGGGCGACTGCGTCTGCGGGGATGATCTGCGAACTGATCGGCGATCCGGCCACGACGACGGCCGAGTCGCTGGCGCTCCTGCGGGCGCTCGACTTCCAGGGGCGGGCCCGCGTGGCTGAGGTTGTGCCCCAGCTCGTGACAAAGCTCGGCGGGCCGGCTGAGAAATGCCAGGTGATCCTGCCCGAACTGGTCATGCACCTCGACCCGGCCGCAGCCGCCGATCCTGAGCTGGCCAAACGGATCGACGAAGCAGTCGGTTTCGTGCCGGGAACGCAAAAGTTCATCGACATCGTGCAGCGGTTTGTGCTCAAGGAACGGCAGGACGATCTCGTGACGCTCGCTTCCGCCGAAGGCACGAGCGAGCAGCTCGCGGCGGCCGCGGCTGGTGCGGCGGCCGATGCTGGCCGGGAGGACCTCGTGAAGGCCGCGTTGGCTGGTGAGGCTGCGGCTGCGATCCGTCTGCTCAACGCCCTCGGCATCCACGGCTCGGGGAGAACGACCGCACTGCTCAAGGGCATCTTCGCCGATGCGAACACCGCGCCGGAGCTCAAATCCGCCGCCGTCCGCGGGCTGGCCCGCTCGCAGCAGGGAGCGAAGGACCTTGTTGCGATGGCAAAAGCCGGTGAGCTCTCGGGTGTGATGCCGCAGGTGGCGGCGGTGGCGATCGCGTCGTGTCCCTGGGGCGATATCCGGCAGTCGGCGGCCGACGTGCTGCCGATGCCGAAGGCCAAGGGGGGTGAGAAGTTGCCGCCGGTGACGGATCTTGTGAAGCGCAAGGGCAATGCCACGAATGGCAAGGCCGTGTTTGCCGGTGCGGGCACGTGTGCCAAGTGCCACGTTGTCAATGGCGAAGGGAAGGCGGTCGGCCCCAATCTCTCCGGTGTCGGCGCGAAGCTGTCGCGTGAGGCGCTCTATGAGTCGGTGCTGGCCCCATCGGCGGCGATCAGCCACAGCTATGAAACCTACACGGCGATCATGGAAGACGGTCGCAGCGTGACGGGCCTGCTCGTCTCGCAGTCGCCTGACCAGGTCGTGATCCGCGGCGCCGATTCGATCGATGTGATGTTGCCGGCCGGTCAGGTCGAGGAACTCGTGAAGCAGCCGACATCGTTGATGCCGGCCGACCTGGCCACGACGCTCTCGGCCGATGAACTGGTCGACGTCGTGGCATGGATGGAAACCCTCCGCGCCACGCAGTGACGCAATGCATTGTCCCTTGCTGGCGCTGCGGGCTTGGATGACAGCTGTCACCCATGCAAGCCCGAAGCGCAAGCGAGGGAAATCGCGATCAACGTGGATGGGATGAACGACTGCTCTAGCCGTTGCGGAAGGTGGCCTCGACGCGGGCGCGTTCGCGGTCGATCTGTTCGCCGGTGGCCCCGAGTCGTTCGAGAATCCGCGCGGTGAAGGCCAGGGCCACCTCGCCTTCGGCGGAAAAGACATCCTCCGCCCCGGCACGGTGCAGCTTCGGCAGTTCGCGGACGTATTGCGAGCGCGCCAGGATGGTGACCTCTGGATTGAGCTCCTTGGCCTGCCGGACGATCTCCTCGTCCACGTGACTCGAGCCGCTCGTGAGGATCAGGTTGTCGGCCCCCTTGATGCCGGCCTCAACCAAGATATCGGGCCGCATCGCATCGCCGTAGATCGCCCGCACGTCGAAGGCTTTCAGCCGGCGAACGGTGTCGAGATTGAGTTCGATCACGGTTGGCTTGATCTCGTTGTCGAGCAGGAGTTGTGTCACGGTCTGGCCCACCGGTCCGTAGCCCACCACGATCGCCTGATGGCTCGGCGCCGATGCCTCCAGCGAGTCGGCATCGTCACGGTCGATGTTCGTCCGCCCGCGCCCGACGAGCCATCGCTCGAGTGGTTCGATTAGTCGGTAGACGAGCGGGTTGAGTGTGATCGACACGATGGCGGTGGCGACGAGTGTGTTGATTGCCGTTTCTGGCAGCACGCCCAACTGCCTGCCGAGGGCCGCCAGGATGAATGAAAACTCGCCGATCTGGGCCAACGACACGGCGACGCTCGTCGCATCCTGTCGCGGATGGCCCAGCAGCATGACAGCTGCCCAGACGGTTAGCGGCTTGGCGATCAACACGATCGCCAGCGTGGCCGCCAGCAGCCAAGGTGAAGTCAAGATCGTTGTGGGGTTGAACAGCATGCCGACCGACACGAAAAACAGCACGGCGAACGCATCCCGCATCGGCAGGGCCTCGGAGGCGGCGCGGAGGCCGAAGTCGCTGCGGCCGACGACTGTGCCGGCGAGGAACGCCCCTAGGGCCATGGAGACGCCAAAGAGCTTGGCGGAGCCAACGGCGATCCCCAGCGCGATCACGAGGACGGCGAGCGTGAAGAGTTCGCGGGAGCGGGTCGCGGCGACGTGTTCCAGCACCCATGGGATGAAGCGGCTACCTGCCAGGAAGATGACGGCAACGAGTGCGGCGATCTTGAGGGCCGCGGTGCCGAGCGCCACGGCCACGCCCTGCAGCCCCGGCTGCTGCCCGCCCAGGATGGCCGGGAGCGCGACGAGCGCCGCGACCGTGAGCAGGTCCTCCACCACGACCCAGCCCACGGCGATGTGACCGGCACGGGTGTGCAGATCGCGGTTGTCGGAAAGCACGCGGATGAGCACGACCGTGCTGGTAACGGAGATCGCGCTGCCAAACACGACGCCGGCGGCCCAGTCGTATCCGTGGAGATGCGCCGCGGCCATGCCGAGCAGCGTGGCAACGCTGCTGGCCGCAAGCGCGCCCGGGATCGCCACGCGACGCACGGCCAAGAGTTCGCGGATGTGGAAGTTCAGTCCCACTCCGAACAGAAGCAGGATGACTCCCACCTCGGCCAGCTGCTGGGCGATCGAGATGTCGGCGGCAAAGCCGGGCGTGTGCGGGCCGACAGCGATGCCGGCGAGCAGGTAGCCGACGATGGGCGACAGCCGCAACTGCTGCGTGATGGTGCCGAGCACGAGCGCCGCGGTCAGGCCGCCGGTGAGCGTGAGAATGAGGTCGACTTCATGCACGGACGCGTCTCGTGGGCGGGGCTCGACC
>CAYSPN010000716.1:0-2678 GCA_964432895.1 uncultured Candidatus Kuenenia sp. | reverse complement strand
GGCCGTCACCGCCTTGGCCATCTCGTAGCCCAGATAGAAGGCATGACTCGGATCGACGTCGGTGCGGCCGGCCGCCTCAAGCTGTTTGAAGAGCGCAAAGGGATCGCGCGATTCCAGATGCAGCCCGGCACCCACCAGGTGGATCATGCCGCGTTCGGCAAAGATCCGGAAATTCGGGTCGCGGATCGCCTCCGCCAGGCTGTCGAGCACCTCCTGACCGTGCTCCTGAGGTTTGCCTGAGCGCAGAGTCACCAGCCGCGGCTCCACATGCTTGGGCAGCGTGCGATTGGTGACGGCGTGGTGGGCCAGTGCCCGGGCGAGGGCACACTCGCGGACACTGTCCCGCGCCCAGTGGATCACCTGCGTGGTGAGCACGGAGCGGATGCCCACCTCCTGGCAAAACCCGATCAAGAGCGTGTTCACCCCCGAGGAATCGACGTCGGTGAGTTCGGTGAGATTGCCGACGCCCATCATCATCTCGGCATGCGGAAACCGGCGACGCACGTCGAGATACCGGCCGAGGCTCGCCGCAAACCCAAAGCCGATCGGTTCGAGCACCGGATCGAGCCGCATCTTCACGCCGTCCTTCGCGAGCCGTTCGATCGTGGCGTCGAAGCCCTCGAGCGTGGCTGGCACGTCGGGCACCACCACGACCTCGCAGCCCCAGTCGGCCGCGGCGGCTGCGTTTGAGGAGTTGACCGAGAGCACGAGGCTCGCACCGGCCTGCACGGCGGCCGCGATCTCGCGTGGCGCAAAGCTGTCGATCGATACGGCGAATCCCTCAGCCACGAGCATCCGCACCGCGTCGGCGACTCCGGCCCATTCACTGCCGGGGTCGCAGCCAAGGTCGATGCGGTCGGCGCCGGCGGTGCGGAGGCGGCGGGCCTCTTCGAGGAGTGTGTTGAGTGGCATCCGCGGGGCGTGGTTGATCTCGGCGAGGATCTCGAT
This sequence comes from uncultured Candidatus Kuenenia sp., assembly GCA_964432895.1. Lineage (GTDB taxonomy): Bacteria > Planctomycetota > Planctomycetia > Pirellulales > UBA1268 > CAMCQY01. The sequence continues at coordinate 1,730 of CAYSPN010000716.1, read as the reverse complement.
GTCGAAGCGACCGTAGTCGGAAAGATCGCGCGACTGCTGGCCGAAGAACTCGTCGAGCCGACGGAGGTCTTCGGGGCCGCGCTCGACCGGGATCGCGGTGACATCTTGGAAGGCGTCGAGCGACCCTCGACAGCTACCGGGAATGATGATCCGCGTGGTGCCGTCGGGCACGGCGAGCCGCCGGGCGATCCAGTCGGTGGTCATGAGCGCCGCGACGGTGATGTGCAGCACCTGCACCGTCGGCTCGAAGCCGACCCGGGCCGCGAGCTGTGCGAGCACCTGCCGGAGCGAATGCTCGGCGAGCCGGCCGGTGACGAAATGGATTTTTTCCGGTGGTTGTGACATGACCCCATCTATCGTACTCGGAGCTGGGCCGTAGACTGTTTTGCATGATTCTCGAAGGACTCGTCACCACCACCGACCCGGCCGGAGCCATGCATCTGGCGGCCATGGGGCCGCAGGTGAACGCCACGGCCGCCTATGACCACGCGATCGAGCAGCTGCTGCTCAAACCCTTCGCGTCGAGCCAGACTGGGAGCAATCTCCTCCGGCTGCCCGAGGGGGTGTTTCATGTCACCGACGACGCCCTGCTCCTGGCCCGCGTCGTGACGGGCACGCTCGCAGCGCCGCCAGCGAGCCGGCCCGCGACGGCCGTGCGGGGCTGGGTGCTCGACGAAGCCTGTCGGGCCTACGAGTTCAAGGTCGTGGCGGCCGACACCTCGCAGGAGCGGCTGCGGCTGGAGGCCGAGGTGGTGGCGGTGCACGAGGGACGGCCGTTCCTGGGATTCAACCGAGCCCGGCATGCGGTGGTGGAGGGAGCGATCCTCGTGACGCGGCTGCACCTGCTCGGCGTTGAGGAAGTGAGCCGCCAACTCCGCGAGTTGGCCGTGCTCGTCGAGAAGACGGGCGGGCCACGCGAGCACGAGGCGTTTCGGCTGCTCGAGGAAAAGGTGGCGGCGGGGTGACGCCGAGCGGACAGCAAGAGGTCCCTTGCTTGCGCTGCGGGCTTGGATGGAGATCGGGCTTGGATGGAGAGCCTTCCCATACAAGCCCGAAGCGCGAGCGAGAGGAATCCGTGATCCAGCTCATTTCAACACGCGCAGCGTCGTTCGCTTGTTCCCGGGTGTCGGTCGCGGTCTACTTTTCGAATGTCGCTCCACGCTTCCTCCTCTGATAATCGCGCACGTGCCGTTGACGTGAAAACACCGGCACGGCTGCACCTTGGCATGCTGTCGTTCGGGGTGCCCGGCATCCGTGCCTACGGTGGTGTCGGCGTGATGATCGACCGGCCGGGCGTGCATCTCCGCATGACACGCGGGCCGGCGGCGACGGGAGATCGGTTCACCGCCACCGGGCCGCTGGCCGACCGCGCGGTGGCGTTTGCTCGGTCGTGCGTGGAGGCCTGGCAGCTCGACGACGCCGCCTGCACGATTGAGATGCTGCAGGTGCCCGAGAGCCACGCCGGCCTCGGGAGCGGCACGCAGCTGGGACTGGCCGTCGCGGCCGGCATGCGGCAGTTGTTCCATGCGCCGCCTATCCCGGCGGGGCCTGACGGCGCCCTTCGATTCAACACAAGCGACGCCGTGGAGCTGGCCCGTGCCGTCGGCCGCGGCCGCCGCTCATGCGTCGGTGTCTACGGCTTCAGCGGCGGCGGTCTGATCGTCGAGGGAGGGCGGTTCGTCCCGGCCGACCGCGGACGTGACGATGACGCCAGCCGGCCGTTCTCACCC